>CALXVT010000037.1 GCA_944392175.1 uncultured Clostridia bacterium | reverse complement strand
CTTTTTCCTTCGTTCATTGCAAAGTTTTTCTTAACAATGTCTTTTTCTTTCCATAGTTTTGCTACATCATTTTCCATTCCTACAAAACCATCTTTAAGTTCTACTTTTTTGTACACTTGTAATTCCTCCTTCTTTTATTTTTATTAGGGATTTCACTTTAACTTAATTTTGTTTTGCGAAATCAATCAAAAAGCCCTTTTCATCCTGTTTAGGACGAAAAGGGCATAATTTCCGCGGTACCACCTAATTTAATAACTTTTGTTATTCTCTCTAATTCTTTAACGCAGATTTACGGCTAAGCTTAATATAATATGTATAATTAGTTCAGCTAAGCAACATATAAGGTGATAACAATTATATTTTATCTTACTAGAATTTCAGCATGCATCTAGCTCTCTTTAAGACTATTGTATAACTGTGTTGTCCTTATTTTGTCTTTTTTATGATGTAACTATTATACCATGATTTTTTCATTTTGCAAGAGTTTTTTGTGTAGAAATATTGAGGTTCTGTTTATTTTTGCTTAAAAATATTTTTTATTATTTTATATACAACATTGCTCGGCAACCATTGTGATAAATCGCATTAGTTGGAACAAAATCGCCACGTGTTTTTACAGATTCATTCGTACTATAATAAACTCCTCCTCTACGTATCCTACTGTAGTCATAAATAGCTTCTATTGTCCAATCATATACATTTCCAGCTAAATCATAGATATTATTTGCCTTTGTATATTCTGTGCTTCCTGTTGGAATTAATTCTTCATCATTTTGATTTTTTATTATTATATTTCCACTACTATTTATATATTCAAAAGATGAATTTAAATAATTTCCCCAATTATTTGAATCTTTACATATTTCTTCTTTGGTCTTATTACCACTTTCTATTAACCACATTAATGTTCTATCCCATTGATTTCCCCATATCATTCCTGTTTCTATATTTGCATTCTTGTTTTTTAACATTTTACATTTACTATACATTGTATACCAATTTTGATATGATATATTTGCATTTTCTTTTTTTACTACTGCATTATCTTTAGCTAAATTTCCAGTTTCATATCTTCCTATATAAAATCCTCCATATTTTTCTACACTATTTATCATTGAATTAAATTCTTGTTCCAGTTGAATTAAAAATTCATGTTTTGTATCAGCCCCTTTTAATTTTTTTAATCTTATATTAAAATCATTATTATTTGACACATCAGGTTCTCTATAATTTCTTTTATTTAGCATTTTCATTACTCCATCACTTTCACTCCAATTAAGTGGCTTTGCTCCAGTAACCTCATCTATTCCTTCTCCTGTTTCTGTTGTAAAATCATATAGTTTGCCCCACTTTTTTCCATTCTCATCTGTTCCATACATTTTGCTTGCATCTGGTACTGGTATCCATACATATTGATTCCTTGTTTTTTGTGCCTCTTCTACATTGCTGTCATTTACTTCTTCTTCACCTTCATATATTACATATCCTGTATCAATCTCATTTTCTCCTGTTGCTTTACTTCCTACATAACCATTTGGTACTGGCACTTTGTCTCCACTATTATCAATTTCTACATGCATATGTTCATTATCTTGTAAGTTTTCTGTATTAAATTCTTTTGTCGTTGCTAATACCACTTTACTATCATTTTTTGAATAGGTTATTAATAAACATATTAACACCAATATCATCACCACTGCTATTATTTTTATACTTCTTTTCTTTTGCATTCGAACTCCTCCTTAATCTTTCGTATTCAAAAAAATTGCACGCAAAAAACAGGATGTACCGCTTGCACTATTTTTTCTCATATAGTGCTACAGTCATCCTGTTTTCCACGCAATATAGAGTAGCCTCGTTTGCTACTCCTTTTAATTCTCTAAACGTACGTGTGTGTGTGTGTGTGTGTGTACAACGCCAACGTTTTCGGCGTTTCTATTTATTGGTAATTTTAGCATTCTTTTCTCCTAATTTTTCTTTATTCTTTTATAATTATATGGTAACAAATAAAAAAAGTAAATAGGTAATAATTCTATTTTTTCAAATTATTACCTATTTTCATAATTTATTTAATATATAACATTGCTCGGCAACCGTCTTCGATTACCATAAGTTGACGGTACATCATTATAGCGAGAATTTGCTGGAGTATTTATATCAGAATTACCAGTATAGCCATATGTACCACAATTTCCATCTCTTGATGTTCTAAAATCATTTCCATTTGTTTCCATAGTCCAATCACTAACATTACCAGCTAAATCATATATATTATTTGCTTTTGTATATTCTGTACTTCCGGTTGGAATTGTTGTGATAGTTCCAGATTCTTTTATTATTGTACTTCCATTAGCATTTTTATATTCAAATTCTGAATTTATATAATTTCCCCAACTACTTGAATCTTTACAGATTTCTTCTATTGTTTTATTTTTACTTTCTATTAACCATATTAATAATCTATCCCATTGATTGCCCCATATCATTCCTGTTTGCACATTAGTATTCTTTCCTTTAATATTTTTACAATTGTTATAAACGGTATACCAGTCTTGACTGTTTATGTCAGTATTTCCTTTTACTATTACTGGTGTTTTTTTACTTAAATTACCATTTTCATATCTACCTACGTAAAATCCTTTATATTTTTCTACACTTGCAATCATATTATTAAATTCTTGTTCTAACTGAATTAAAAAATCATGTACCGAATCTGTTTTTAAATTTACTTTTAGTATAGAATCTATCTCAATACTTTTAACTATATCAGGCTCTCTATAACTCGTCGTATTGGTTATTTTCATTACTCCATCACTTTCACTCCAATTAAGTGGCTTTGCTCCAGTAACCTCATCTATTCCTTCTCCTGTTTCTGTTGTAAAATCATATAGTTTGCCCCACTTTTTTCCATTTTCATCTGTTCCATACATCTTACTTGCATCTGGAACAGGTATCCATACATATTGATTTCTTGTTTTTTGTGCCTCATTTACATTACTATCATTTACCTCTTCTATTCCTTCATATATTACATATCCTGTATCTATTTCATTCTCTCCTGTTGCTTTACTTCCTACATATCCGTTTGGTACTGGTACTTTATCTCCACTGCTATCTAGTTCTAAATGCATATGTTCATTATTTTGTAAGTTTTCTGTATTAAATTCTTTCGTTGTTGCTAGTACTTCTTTATTTCCACTTTTTACATATGTAATTGATACACATATTAGCACCAATATCAAAACTATTGATATTATTTTTATACTTCTTTTCTTTTGCATTCGAACTCCTCCTTAATCTTTAGTATTCAAAAATTGCACGCAAAAAAACAGGATGTCACAATAGCACTATTTTTTAGTGCTACAGTCATCCTGTTTTCCACGCAATATAGAGTAGCCTCGTTTGCTACCCTTTTTATTTCTCTAAACGTACTTGTGTGTGTGTGTGTGTGTGTGTGTACAGCGCCAATGTTTTCGCGTTTCTATCTATTTTATTTTTTAGCATATCTTTTCTCCTAATTTTTCTTGTTCTTCTATAATTATATGGTAACAAATAAAAAAAGTAAATAGGTAATACTTTCATTTTTTATTAAAAACCTTAATATACTAAAGCCTTTAAATATATTTTTCAAAATTTCTCTTTGAATATAAAATTCTTCTAATTTCCATAGTATGATTTATAACAACATAAAATATAGTATAATTTTTAACATAAATTCTATAATATGCATTTTTTCTTTTTTTATTTCCAATATATTCCTCATAATTTTTTGGATTTATACTTCTATTTTCTATTTCTTGGATTACTTCATTATAAAAATTTTCTGCCGCTATTTTGTTATTCAATTTTTGGATAAAATAACTAAGAATATTGTTAAATTGCTTAACAAAAGTAGGTGTATACCTTATTGAATATTTATTATTCGCCATCTAATATCCTCCTACCAATTTTTTTCATTTCTTCATGCGAATAATACTTTGTATTCGGATTTTCAGCTTCTTTATCTGCCTCATCTAATTCATTCTCAATATAATCACTATATTCTTTGCCTTCAATTAATTTTGAATATTTCTCTATACTCATTACTACCATTGAGCCATATCCATTTTTGGTTAAATAAACTGCCTCATCTTCTTTTAAAACAAGTTCTTCAATTTCTGGATATTTATTTCTTAAATCAGATATTGGTCTAATATTAATCATAAAATATTCACTCCTTTTTTGCATTATTATATCAATAAATTATCACTATTTTATCATTATTCTGTTTGTTTTTCAATAACGAATAAAAAGTAAATAGGTAATATTTCCAATTTCTATTTATAGCCTTAATAATTAAACTATAATCAAACTCTTCATATTCTATATATAATTGAATATAATTACAAAACCCTTTTCATTATATCTAAGATGAAAAGGGCTAATTTTTTTACAATCTATTATTTAAAACTTTTTATTTTCTTTTTAATAAAGTTCATATAAAAACTCACTTTATTTTACTAGCAATTCGTAATAGCTACAGTTATTTTATAAAATTTATCTATACCTGTAACGTATTTTTTATTAAATATCTATTAGACAAAAACAAATAAAAATACAAATAAGATAATATACAAAGCAATTGTCCCAAATATTAATCCGCCAACAGATTCTTCACTAGTCTCTTCAATTTTTTCTACATCTTCCTTTAAATTTCTATGTAAATTTATTAAAGTATGAATTTGAGGAAATAGTAAAGTTAAATATATTATAAATAAAATTATATCTCTAATAGCGTGTTTCATTTGCATTTCTTCTATATCAACATCAATTGCATAACCAAAACTTGGTGTGTTTAAAACTTTTGATATAGTAAGCACTATAAATAATGGTATTGCGCATATTACAAGTTTTGTAAGTCCATATCTTATAATTTTATTTTTGTTTTTGTCTGCCTCTAGATTTTTTTGAATAAACACTATTGTTAATATAAAAATAACTATTAATATAGGAATTTCTAAAAATGTGCAAATACTTGCAATAACTCCAAATATGGAACTGGAACTGGCTAGTGGAGTTGCAATATCTTCAGGAATACTCAGTGGTTCATATTCCATTATTTTCCCCCCCTTTTTAATTTAATATAAAACAAATATGCAGAAAATAATATTCTCTGCATATTTGTTTTATTACATATCTAATAAAATTAGAACAGTTAAAAATAAATATATAACTATACAAATTGAAAGTCCTACAATTCCTAATATCATTCCAGCTCTACCAGCCTTACTATTCGTTCTATGTATAGATTTAACTCCAAATACTATTGCTAATACTCCTGTAGCAATAGACATATACCAAAATAATGTTGTAAGTATTGAAACAATTCCTAACGTAATTGATGCTGCTGGCATTGCAGAATATCCGCTTTTATCTTTTTTATATATTTTTCCCATCTTAATCCCCCTTAATTAAAAAATACTTCTTTTATTTGTTCTAATGTATCTAAATTATTTGCTTTAATTTCTCGTTCAGAAACAGTATATAAAGTATTGTCTATATATAATCCTCTTATATCTGAAATATATGAATTATTATAATTATAATAGCTATAAATTGTAGAATAATCATCATCTTCTTTTTCATCAATATCGTGTGTTATTAATCCTTTAAAAGTAAATCCTTTTTCTAAATCTAAGTTATATACTGCATATCCTATTTTATTATATGATCTATTTCTTAAATATCTTTTATATGTACTTGTAGCAGTTGAAATATCTTCATCGTCATCCTCACTCATACTTAAATCTTCAGTATAATTTTTTACAGGAATTGCCAATAATTTCTTTTCTCTGTCAAATAATAATGCCTTATGATTTTCTAAAATTGTAGAATTTGTTTTAGAATCTCCTATTACTTCTTCAGACATTACTCTAGGATTGCTTACATCTGTAACATCAAATAATGCCATTTTCATTCCTGTTATTCTTGAAGAAGTTGATACAACTCTACCATATGAATTCCTATAAACATTTTCAGATGTTTGGAAACCAAATCCAATAATATGATTTTCATCATATGGCTGTAAATATGTACTATATCCTGGTATTTTTAATTGTCCTAAAACTTTTGGATAAGTTGGATCACTTAAATCTATTGAATATAATGGGTCTACAGTTTTATATGTTACAAGATATGCTCTATCTCCCATAAATCTTGCAGAGTACATTTTTTCTCCTTTTGCTAAATATCTAGATTCTCCTATTTGTTTTAAATCATTATCTAATACAACCACTCTAGATCCATCAGTAGTATATAAAGCTACTCTTAAATTTCCATCTTTTTCATCTAAAGAAAATTGATCTATTGTTGTTCCTTTTACTGAATTTTTAGTTTGATATTCTACTGTTCCATCATCTTTAAAATTAAATTTATATATAGTAGAGTTTGCGCTACTTCTTTCATATTCCACATCATTTAAACCAAATACACCTTTAATTCCATATAAATTTGCTAGTGTAAGATTACTTCCACCAGAATATCCATTATCTATTAAATACATATTATTTTCTGAAATATATGCATTTTCAACATCCATTACATATGATTGTACTTTTATTTTAGAATCAGTTTCATTTAAGTTGTATGAAGCTATCATTGTTTGATTTCTAGAATACAAATCTTTTATTTTATAAGCATTTGGCTTATCTGGAACAACTACTGCTCCATCTTCTATATATTGTAAATTATATTCATCATCAATTCTTCCTGATGAAATCACATATAAATTTCCATTTAAAAACCTTGATGTATAATATTCCTTATATAATTCAAATTGTTTTATTTTTTTAGGATATGCTTTATCAGTTAAATCATATATTCTTACTATTGTTTGGTCAGAATTTCCAGAAATAACTATTAACTTATTATTTTGTATAATCAAATCTTCTGGATACATATTACTTTCTGACTCTTCTATTTTAGAAACAACTGCCATATCTACAGCATTTCTTGCATATGTTATATAAACAGTATCTTTAGATAAAGAATATACATATTCTCCATCTGTTTTGACAATATCTGCTTCATCTACATTTTCAACTTGTACATTAGTTTTTGAATAATCTGAACTTGTAGATGATGATGTTCCTATAGTTGCTCCTGCCCCATCAGAAGTTGCTCCTGACTCTAAAAATGCACTTGCAGATTCTTTCAAACTATCCCAATCGCTTACACCAGTGTCTGCTTCTGTCGTTGTTTTCGTAGGAATGTTATATCCACCATCACCTGAATAATCACCTAAATCAGTTGCAATTCCTCCAGAAAAACTGCTGAAAAGACCAGCAAATCCTAGTGATACATATGGAGAAATTACAAATGCTGCAATTTCGTTACCTTCTGAGCTGTAACTGTTTGAAACTTTTTGTAATTCTTTTTCAGATTTTATTTCTATTAAATCATTCTTTGAATTTACAATATTTACTGAAACTATTGTTACTATAATTATTACAAGTATTACAGCAATTATTGCAATAATTTTTTTCTTCATTTAATCCCCTCCCATTTTATTTTATGACAATATTTTATCATATATTTCATTTTTTCTATATAAAAATAGGTAATAATTTATTTTTTTAAATTATTACCTATCATTATTTTTTATTCATTTTATCCCATTTCAAGTTTCCTAATCATTTGTCAAATCTCCATTGCCACTTATTGGTATTTCTTTACCTTCAAATTTAGTATGTGGCTTAAATATACACGTTAAAAAGTCTTTGTTTCTTGCAAAAACTTCTCTTAATTCTCTTTTTAATTGTTTTTTATATTTAAATTTATCCGAGCTAACTCCATAAGCATCTATTCCTAATTTATTCGCTATATAAATAGCTCTATATAAATGATATTTTTGAGTAACTATAATTAATTTTTTTACTTTAAAAATATTTTTCGCCCTATATGCACTTTCATAAGTAGAAAAACCAGCATGATCCATAAATATATTTTCAGATGGAATTCCTTTTTTTATTAAATATTTTTTCATTACATTAACTTCATCATAATTTACTCTTCCATGATCTCCACTTACTATTATCTTTTTGGTCACACCATTATTATAAAGTTCTAAACCTTTTCTTAATCTATGCTTTAACATTCTTCCAGGTTGTTTTCCAAAAACTTGTGCTCCCAAAACTAAAATACAATCTATATCTTTTAATTTTTTTGCTTCATTTACATCTATAATTTTTCTTTTATATCTAAACATCACATAAAAATTTATAATTAAAGTTAATATCAAAAATAATACTAATAAACAAAATATTATTACCATAGGCATCACCCTTCCTTATAACATTCTATCATAAGAATAATATTTTTCTAGCATTTAATATAAAATTGTAATATAATATTAATGTAAGAAATTATAAATATAATTCTTATAAACATTAAAAGCCGAGGTGCTTAATATGAAAAATTACAAATTAGCAGTAGTAGGTGCTACTGGTGTAGTTGGTAGAACTGCACTAAAAGTTTTAGAAGAAAAAAATCTACCAATTAGTGAATATGTTTTATTTGCTTCTAGCAGATCTGCAGGAACAAAATTAAATTTTATGGGTAAAGAGTATGTTGTAAGAGAACTTACAGAAAATTCTTTTGATGAAGGATTTGATTTTGCAATATTTTCAGCAGGTGGAGATACTTCAAAAAAATTTGCTCCAATAGCAGCTTCAAAAGGCTGTATTGTTGTAGATAATAGTAGTGCATTTAGAATGGATAAAGATGTTCCATTAGTCGTACCAGAAGTTAATCCAGAAGAAATTGAAAATAATCATGGTATAATAGCAAATCCAAATTGTTCAACAATTCAAGCAGTACTTCCATTAAAAGCTTTAGATGACAAATATACTATAAAAAGAGTAATTTACTCTACATATCAAGCTGTCTCTGGAGCTGGTCAAAAGGGATTAACAGATTTGGAAAATGGTAGAAAAGGAATTGATAAGTTAGAAAAATTCCCATATCCAATTTATAATAACTGTTTACCACATATAGATGTATTCACAGAAAATGGTTATACTAAAGAAGAAATGAAAATGATAAATGAAACAAGAAAAATACTAAAAAAACCAGATTTAAGAGTAACTGCAACTACAGTAAGAGTTCCAGTAGAAAATTCACATAGTGAATCCATTAATGTAGAATTTGAAAATCCTTTTGTTCTTTCTGAATTAGTAGAAACACTTAAAAATTTTGAAGGAATAATTGTTCAAGATAATCCAGATTCTGAAGTTTATCCAATAGCTACAAATGCAAATGGTCATGATGAAGTTTTTGTTGGAAGAATTAGAAGAGATTTTAGTGTAGAAAATGGTGTTAATTTATGGGTAGTTGCTGATAATATAAGAAAAGGTGCAGCTTCAAATGCAATACAAATAGTAGAAAAATTAATAAATATGGATGGACTTTATTCACCAATTTAGGAATTTTTGAATAGCCCCAAATTTTTCTTAAAAAAATAGCCGAAAAGCAGATTCGCTTTTGGCTATTTTTTTCTATATGTTTTTATTATTTTTTCTTTTTTAATTTAATACAATTTTGACATCTTTCGTTCTCTGGGCTGTAATTACATTTTAATTCATCAACTTTTATAATACTTTTTATATAATCAGAAAATTTATTTATAGTATCTTCTGAAATTGCATGTTTCATTTTTTTTGCTTCTTCTTCTGCAGTTTCATTATTTACATTTAATATTTGGATTAAAAAAGCTTTTAAAACATTATGCTTTTTAATTATATTTGTAGCCTCTTCTTTCCCTTTTTCTGTTAATTTTATTTCTCCATATGTTTCGTAATCCACAAGTTCAAGCTCTCTTAAATTTTTTAATGCTCTATTAACACTTGCTTTACTAACATTTAAATAATCGGCAATATCTGTAACTCTTGCTTCTTTATTATGTAAGATTAATATATATATAGTTTTTAAATATTCTTCTTGAGATGCTGTCATTTCACTCCTCCTTATACATTTATTATTATATATTATTTTCAAATTATTTTCCATAAATTATTTATTTTTTCTGATTAATATCATATAATAACATAGAATAATAGCATTATATAATTATATATGCTGGTAAATCTCTATTAGGAGATGTTTATTATGAAAAAAATTATATTTAAAGGTTGTGGTACTGCCATCTCCACACCATTTACAAAAGATGGCGTAAATTTTGAAGAATTTGGAAAGTTAATAGAATTCCAAATTTCAGAAGGTGTAGATAGTATTATTGTATGTGGTACTACTGGCGAATCTTCTACTATGACAGAAAAAGAGAAAAAAGACACTATTAAATATGCTATAGACAAAGTTAATGGTAGAATCCCAGTAATAGCGGGAACTGGATCTAATAATACTGCTTCTGCAATTGAAATGTCTAAATATGCAGAATCTGTTGGAGCTGATGCTCTTCTTGTTGTAACACCATATTATAATAAAACTACACAGGCAGGTTTAGTAGAACATTATAAAGCAATAGCAAATTCTACTACTCTACCTATTATTGTATATAGTGTATCTAGTAGGACTGGTGTAAATATCACTCCAGAAACATGTTTAGAACTTTCTAAAATACCAAATATTGTAGCAGTTAAAGAAGCAAGTGGTAATATTTCACAAGTTGCTAAAATAGCTGCACTTTGTGGGGATAATTTACATATTTATTCTGGAAATGATGATCAAATTATTCCAATTTTATCTTTAGGAGGGCTTGGAGTTATATCTGTTCTTTCTAATGTTGCACCAAAATATACACATGAAATGGTACAAAATTTCTTTGATGGAAAAATAAAAGAAGCAACTGAAATGCAATTAAAAGCAATTGATTTAGTAGGAAGTTTATTCTGTGAAGTAAATCCTATTCCAGTAAAAGAAGCATTAAATATGATGGGATATAATTATGGAATTCCTAGACTTCCATTAGTTAAATTATCAGAAAAAGGCTCTGAGAGATTGAATAAATCTTTAAAAGATTTTGGTTTAATCTAAATTATTTTACTTAAAATATAGCCAATAAAAACGAAATTTAAAAGGTAGCTATGCTCACATATGCTTCACCTTGGCAAAATTAATCTGTGGGCAAAATCTTTGATTTCTCGTCCACAGATATATGTATAAAACCAAAGATTTCGAATTATTAAGATTTACTTAAGTTTATTCACATCCATATTTTAGATATGATATAATATATTTAAGGGATGTGAATAAATGGTTATAAATAAAATTAATTTAAACAAACCAAATATTTTTGAATTTAAACAAATTGTTAATGAAATTTGTCAAAATCCTAAAGTAAAAGAAATGGCAAATTTTATGCAACATGCCAATACATCATGTTATGAACATTGTTTAAGAGTTGCCTATTATACATTTGTAATTTGCAAAAAATTAAATTTAGATTATGTATCTGCAACTCGTGGTGCAATGCTTCATGACTTCTTTTTATATGACTGGCATGAACATAGAAAAGTAAATTCATTTTTAGAATTGCATGCTTTTTCTCATCCAAAAATCGCTTTAAATAATTCCCTTAAATATTTTAAATTAAATGATGTAGAAAAAGATGTGATTTTAAAACATATGTGGCCTTTGACTTTTAAGCTTCCAAGCTATAAAGAAAGTTTTATAATAACATTAACAGATAAATTATGTGCTTTTTTTGAAGTATTAAAAGTTTTAAATAAAAGATATAAATTTAAAAATATGTATAGATATGCCTATGTTGTATTAACAATATTATTAGTAAGATTTTAATATAGGCTTTTTGAGAAAGGAACGAAATAAATGAAAGTATTAATAAATGGAATAAATGGTAAGATGGGACAAGAAGTCGCAAATGTAATCGATTTAGATGATGACATTTTACTTGTTGGAGGTGTTGATAAAGAAAATACTGGAATGTATACATATCCTGTTTATACATCTACTTCTGAAATAGAAGAAAAACCAGATGTTATAATTGATTTTTCTGTTCCAGTAGCTACATTAAACATTTTAAAATATGCAAAAGATAACAAAGTTCCAGTAGTTATTGCAACAACTGGATTTACTGATGATCAATTAAAAGAAATAGAAGAATATTCAAAATATATTCCTATTTTTAAATCTGCAAATATGTCTTATGATATTAATTTAATGGCAAAAATCGTAGCTTCTTTATCTAAAGAACTACCTGATACAGACATAGAAATTATAGAAACACATCACAATAGAAAAATAGATAGTCCAAGTGGAACTGCTTTATTTTTAGCAGATAGCATAAATGAAGCTAAAGATAATAAAATGATTTATGAATTTGATAGACATAATAAACATGAAAAAAGAAATAAATTAGAAATTGGATTTTCTTCTATTAGAGGTGGAAATATTGTTGGTGAGCATACAGTACAATTCTTTGGAGAACATGAAACACTAGAAATAACCCACAAATGTTATTCTAGAACTGTTTTTGCTAATGGTGCTGTTATGGCTGCTAAATATATAGTAAATAAAAATAGTGGAATGTATAATATGAATGATTTAATAAATAATTAAATAATTCATTCTTTTATATGAAATGCTTTTACAAAAAGAAAAACAGCTTGTACTCTTTATAATAAGTACAAGCTGTTTTTTCTTAGGCTTTTACTGTTTTTTGCAGTATATTTCCTCTACTTTTATAACACACCAACTCTATAAAAGCTGTCTTCTATTGTAAATCCTGCTTCGTTGATGTCAGAAAGTTTTACTTGCAACAGTTTCACTTTCACCTCTCCAGACTGTGGTATTTTTAATCCACAGGCGATGTATATATCTTCGTCTTCATTTGCCTTTCCTTCAAGTTTGTGTTTTACCAACATTGGGAAAATTGTAACAGTATTGTCCGGGTCATTCTTCTTAAATGCACAAAAAAACAAACAACCTTTTTCATACAAATTTTTTTCAATTTCGGGCATTTTCGAGAATGACTCAATGTGGTAAATGGCTGTAGTTTGTGTGAACTTTGTTTTGTCCACAATTCCTAGCTCACATATAATCTGTCCACTCGCTTTTTCTCCCACCACGATTACAAAGTGAGAATCCTTATTTAATTCAATCCTCCGTCCTGACACATCATATACCTTGACATTTTTTAAGCTTTCCATGTTGCTTCTCCTTTCTGGTCTGCTTACTACATTTAGCAAGTCTTATGACTTTTGTTAATTTTTTTGCTTAACTATTTTAACATAATTTTTTCATATTAGCAAATTATATGTATGACTTTAGATATATTAAGCTACTATCAAAATTTCTAATTCTGTTTGATAAATTAAACAGAGTCAAAAAATCCATCATTATTTAATTGTATAATGATGGATTTTTTTTGAATTAAATTATTCGATTTTCCATAAACGGTTAAATTGATCATATAACCCAAAACCATTTGTAGATTTTGGAGTTATAGTTATCGATACAGATATTTTGGAAAGATTTTTGTTAATCTCGTCTGTTGATCCAGTAAGATTTCCAACTACAAAAATACTTGTTATTTTTTCATCGTTCCAAAGTATTTTTACAAGTTCAGGAAAATTACATATCCGTTCTCCTTTGTAATAAGCAAATTTAAACTCATATAAATTATAATATTCCGGCATTTTAGGTTCCGGCTGAAAACTTACTAAATATTTATCAGCCTGCCTGTATAAAACTGGACTATTATAAATAGTTCTCCTCCAAAAAACATTGGATTTTATAAATTTCCCCTGCATACTCTTCCATTTTCCATGTTCATTGTAAAGAATTTCTACCTCTTCTTTTCCAATTAACTTGGATATCTGACTTACATTAAACCGTTTACCTTCGTAAAAGACTACTACTTCATTTAACTTTTTCATATAAAACTCCTTTCTATGCTTCATGCACAATAAGTTTTACTGCTATTTCAACGAGTTTCTAATGAAATGTATTCTAGCATAAAAGTGAATCATAAGCAAGTTTTGGATGTTTTATAATATACAAGAAAACACAGTGCTACTATTGAAATGCGCACCGTGTTTTCTTGTAATCTAATACTATTAGATCAATTCTGAAAGTGAGATAAAATCTCCATTTTCATTTGACATTTTGGTTTTTCTAATGTGATATCCCCAGTTATCTTCCATATTCCTATAAAATTCAACTGCTTTTTTAACCCATTTTGAACCTTCATATGTAAGATAAATAGGTAACTTCTCTTTTCTCTTCAGTCTTATTTTAAAGAGATATAAATTTGATTTAAAAAATCCTAAATCAGCATCACTATCCCAAAATCTAATCCGACGAATTACTGTTACATTATCCTTCCTATCTTTTGGAATGTAAACATCATCTGGAATAATTTCAGATGTTCTGAATAAAGCATATACCTCCCCCGTGCTTGGGACATATGAATCTGCAAAAACAATTTTTTCTTTACTCATTTCTGCAATGTCAATGTTATATACCCATATACTTTCTTTAAGTTCTTTTTTCTTCAGATTTTGAATTGCAATCTCTACAATTCTCTGTTTGTCTTCAGAACAATCTGGAAATTTTAAAGTTGTATATCCTTCTTTTTCAGAAACATTTACAACTCCCTTCCGTTTACATACGCCAGAATAAATAAACAATCTCATACTCCTACCTCCATTATTCGATTTAAGCCGATTGTTAATAAGTTACTATGCTTTTGGCATAAAAATAATCTTACTTATTATATCAGTATAATAAATAAAAGTCTAGCATTCTAGACTTTTATTTCATTGACAGTTAAATTAAAAACTTAGTATCTTGACGCGATTTTATAAAAATCGCCAGAATTATTATAATTGAAACCTTCTTCTGTTATATCTTCTAATTTTATATGAACTATAAAAATTGGTCTACATGGTTCCAACAGCTGTCCTTTTATCTGTATTATTTCATTGCTTTCTTCTGGATGAGTATCTTTATAGAAAACAAGTCTTGGCCAATACAAAAATAGCTCTTCTATTTGATCCCCCATTGCAGAGAACAAGTTAAATTCTTTCTTGTTACTGATGCCAAATTGCGGAGGAATTGGTTGCGCTATAGAAGTAATTTCATATTCCTCCTCAAAAAAACTTTTTCCGTCTGAAAATCTTGTTTGAAAGATTTTTTCTTTTGAAAAATAAACTCCTTCCCTATAAATTATCTCTCCAGATTCATTTTGGCCTATAATTTTAATAGCCATTTCTTTTTCTTCTGGAAACAACTTTAAAAACCGGTCTTCAACATCAAAGATTTTACAATTTTTTAATTTTCCCTTTTTCTCCATACTGTTCCTTTCTGATGCTCATTACATTTAATGAGTCTTACACTAATTTCAACTTTGTTACATAAGAATTTTATCATATTTTGTATTACTTCGCAACCTTATGTAACCTTTAAAATAAGGATTTAAGGACTGTCCTTAAATCCCTATTTTAAATTTGTTATTTAGTAAAACTTTACCTAAATAAAAAACTCTCTGCTTAGTATACTTAACTAAACAGAGAGTCTTAACGTAAAACTCATTTAATTACTCTGTAAAAGTCGTTACCGTGCTCAAAGCCATCTTCATGAATGTCGTAAGTGTTGAAGAAGAACATTTTGTGTCCTTCGACACTCCTTCCTGTAGTTAAAGACATTTCAAGATATCCACTTACGAAGAAGCGGATTACTGAACTTCTTCTTATATCAGAAAGTCCAGTTGCCAATATCTCCGGCCATGTTTTATATGTAGCTTTGGTATCTTCATTTAGGAACTCTGAGATTTTGAAGAAATATATTTCTTCATAGTTGCTCTCCCGCAGTCTTTCTCTTTCTGCAAAAGATACAATTTCATATCTCTGTCCCTCGGAATTCCAGTGTTCTTCCATAAAAGACTGCCATTTGTAGACACCTTTCATGCAAACAACCCTTCCTTCCAATTCTCCAACAACCATTATCCGAGGTAATTTTCTTGCCTCTTCAATTGTTGCTATCCTCCGTGTTCCAGTCTCATCAAAAATTCTTACATTTACGAGTTTTTTACGTTTTTTCATAATTACTCCTTTAAGATTGCCAATGGCAAGACTTAAATGAGTCCAACTTTATGATACATACGCATTATAACATATTTTCAGCTTTTTGTCTATTTATGTATACCAAAAGACTCCAGTAGTAACTACTACTAGAGTCTTTTGATGAACTTAATAGATTTCGTAGAAAATGCCTTCATTGGTAAAGCCATTTTCATTCAAGTCCTGCAAACTGCAATTTAGAGTTTTCATTTCATTGCCGTTTTTTACGTAGATTCCTGTAATTGATAATTGACCTTTTCCTTCCGGAGTATTAGCCTTATAAACTAATACTTCTGGCCATGTCATGAAATATGTAGGTTTTGCATCACTTTCATAACAAGCCGTACAGAAAATGAAATTTTCATTCCTATATGGAATTTCTTTTATAGAAGAAATTTCAAACAAACCTTTTTCGTCATACATTGAACCATGATTTACATAGTCCAATAGACTGTTTGTTTCATGATCATAGTGACCATATACACAAATCGTTTTTCCTTCCGGTTTTTTTCCAACTACTGTTACATACTGCATATTTCTTTTAACAATCTGATCAATCCCTATCCGACGAGACTGACTGAAAAACATGCATTCTGTAAGTTGAATACTTTTTTTCATAGCTTTTCTCCTTTTAATTTGTTTCTACTCTTTCAATTTTAAAGAAATCATTTCCAAATTTAAATCCTAAGTCATTAATGTCTGATATAGGAACTTTAAATTCTTTGTAATGTGAATTTACATATCCACACATTGTTACATTACCATTTTTTCCAGATTCTTTAAGATAAATTAATGTTGGAAAATCGTAAATCTTTTCCCCTCTATAATCTACCAAACAAAACGCAAATTTTCGTATTTTCATAGAATCTGTTATTAATGGTTCATCTGCAACAGAAACAATTTCACACTCCATCTCTCTATTATCAGATGTATATAGTATTAATTTGTTTCCTTCAAGTCGGCAAACTTCACATATAGTCATCCATTCATTATGTCCTACAATTATTGCTATTGGATGACTTCTTATCTGATTTTTAGCAAGCCTCCGACCAAATGCATCGAAGAATCTACATTTTGAAAGTTTTACTACTCTATCCATGTTGCTCCTTTCTGTAGCTTGCTACATTTAGCAAGTCTTACACATTTTCCCAATTATGTCACAATATAATTCTACCATAAAATCTAGTTTGCGTCAATTTTATGTATACTTCGTAGATTAAATTATTTCTTTTTCTATATATTTTAACTAAAAAAGGAAAAAGAGCATACGGTATTTACTTCATACCCGTATGCCCCTCGCTTTGCCAACTAATTAATTATGGCTCTTTTTTTCTGCCATTTCGTCAGCTACCTGTGCTGTGATCTCCCCGCATATAATTTTCATGCGTTCGAGCATCGTATCAGCTTCCGCTGCCAAACAATGTGAATGAGCAGCAATCTCTCTAAATTTACCTAATCTCTGTTGGTACTCAGGAGATTGTGTGATGTCTGGCATAGGTCCAGGAATCCTTACTGTCGGAATTGCTACCTTTGTGGTCGGAATATTTGCTACTTCTACTCTGTTTGCCATAATTTTTTCCTCCTTTGGCTAAATCAACATTGTTTCCAAATATTATTTTAACATGCTTTACATAATTTGTAAAGTGTGCATATTTTCATTATGTATTTAATTTATGATAAAATCACCTTAAAAGTTTAGAAACGAATATTTCACCCTAGATGTATAAAAATAGAAAATATAGACAAAATAGGAAGGTGGAATATTTAATGTTAAAACAAAAAGATTTAAAAAGAGTTACT
>CALXVT010000036.1 GCA_944392175.1 uncultured Clostridia bacterium | reverse complement strand
ACACCAAGTAATGCAACAAATAAAAATGTAACATGGAGCTCAGACAACACAAATGTAGCAACAGTAAATAATGGAGTGGTAAGAGCAGTAGGAGAAGGAAGTGCAAATATAACAGTAACAACAGTAGATGGAAATAAGACTGCAACATGTATGATTACAGTACTTCCAGAAGAAGAACCAGAGCCAGAACCTGAACCAACACCAGAGCCTGATCCAGAGCCAGAAGTAATAAATGTAGAAAGTGTAGCACTAAATTCACAAAATGAAGAATTAAAAATAGGAGAAACAATAACATTAGTAGCAACAGTAATGCCAAGTAATGCAACAAATAAAAATGTAGTATGGAGTTCAGATAATACAAATGTAGCAACAGTAAATAATGGAGTAGTAACAGCAGTTGGGGAAGGAAGTGCAAATATAACAGTAACAACAGTAGATGGAAATAAAACTGCAGTATGTAAAATTACAGTAGTAGACGAACAGGAAGATGTAATTTCTACAATATCTTATGATATTACAGATTCAACTAATAAAAATGTTACAGCAACTATTACATTTAATAGAAATGATGTTACAATAACTAATAATGACGGAAGCAATCAATATGTATTTGAAACAAATGGTGAATTTACATTTGAATATGTTGATTCAGAAGGAAATACTGGAACAAATACGGCTAGAGTTAATTGGATAGATAAAGAAGCTCCTGTATTGGAAATAGAATATGAAAACATAAATGATGGAAAAGAAGTTAAAGTAACGATTAAATCAAATGAAGAGTTATTAGAAGTGGATGGTTGGGAATTATCTGAAGATAGGATGTCAATGTCTAAAACATTTAGTGCTAATGAAAATATTGTCATAGAAGTAAGCGATTTAGTAGGAAATGTAACAGAAGCTACAATAAATGTAGACAGTATACAAAATAGTGAAAATAATGATAATGAAAACAATACAAATGACAATGATTCAGATAACCAAGAAGATAACACTGTTGCAAGCGGAAAATTACCATATACAGGATTTGAAACAATAGTTAAAATCTTTATAGGATTAGCAATAGTTGGCAGTATAGTATTTTATGTAAGATATAAAAAATTGCAAATTAAATAATGAAAAATAAGAAGCGAGGACAGAAATGTCCTCGCTTTTTTACGTATACAACAAGGTTAAGATACTTATTAAATTATTATAAAGATTTATATTGAGAACTAAGTCGAATTATGTTATATTCAATGTAAATAGTAAATACAAAAGAAGGGCAGGAAATATTATGGAATTAAATGAATTTGAAAGAGCACAAATTGCATTTGAAAAAATGCAAAGTAAAGAAATTAATGAAAATATATATTTGAGATTTAAAGAATTAGTTAATGCTAATAGAGATAAAATAGAAAAAATAAAAGAGATAGATGAAAAATATGTAGATGTAATTCCTGCAATAGATACAATATTAAAACATATAGAAAATAATAAGAAAATTGGACATTATACAGATATAATAGAACAAAGGAAAACTAAAGATGGATATATGATAGTAAAATATAAAGATAATTTAGGAGTTATCGGAGTTATATATGAAGGAGATCCTTATATAACGATAGAACTAGCATTAAGAGCAATAGTTACAAAAAATGCTTTAATATTTTGCACAAATCAAAAAATGTATGCAACAAATGAACTATTTGTAATAATAATTCAAAAAGTTTTAGAAGATTGTGGATATCCAAAAGATTTAATACAAATTATAGATAGCGAAAATTATATAGAAATGTATAAACATGAAACTATAATAAAAAATATGATTGTTATTGGAAGTAAAGATTTACAACTTCAAGTAAAAAGAAATACGAATGCTAATTTAATTGTAAGTGGATACAATTATTTTGATTTATATATAGAGAAAATTATTGATAAAGAACTAATAAAAAAGATTTTAGAAATTAAAAATATTCACTTAAATATATACATAAATGAGAGAATATCTAAGCAAGAGATAGAAGAATTGGATATAGAAGATTATACAGAAATCCAAGATACAGAAGAAGCTATAAGAGATATAAATTGTAATTCAGCTGGATATAGTAGTAGCATTATAACTTCAAATTCAGAAAATGCAAAAAAATTTTTAGAAAATGTTAAAACAGGGAATGTATTTGTAAATGCTAGTCCAACTTTAGAAAGAAATCTAGATATAACAGAGGAGAAAATTTTATATACAAAACAAATAATGTATAAATATGAGTAAACATATGAAAAAGAGGAAAGATAGATGGATGTTATAGAATTAATAGAGAATTATGATCAAATTTCAGATGTAGTATTGGGAAAGAAATTAGCAGGAGTTTTAAAAACTCATTATAATGATGCAAAATTTATGGAACGTTGGAAAAAAGTTTTAGAAAAATATCCTAATTTCGTGCCAGACTTTGATGAAATATTAAGTGATATGATTTTTGAAAATTTTACTATGGAAGAAATTGCTAAACATTCAAATACACTAAGATTGGTAAATTCAGATAGCGGCGTAAAAAATGCTAAATATTGTATGGAATTCTATCATACTGTTTTTGAATATAATACACCATCAGATGACGAAGATAGATATAAAGATATTAGAGCTAATGAAATAAAAAGAGAATTATTAAATACAAATAATGAAGAGTGGTTTAAAAAAATATATAATTCTATTAGTACATATAGTTCAAGTGAAGAAATTTGTAGTTTAGGTAATTTTATAAAAAGCTTAACAGAAAGAGATAAAAGAATTTTTGTACATATTCCTTTAAATTGGATTCCAGAGTATAAAGACATATTATCAAAAAATAAAGAAAGAGCAGATAAATTAAAAGATGAAGAAATTCTTATAGCAATAAATCAAGAGAATAGATGGATTTTAGATAAAAATATTGTAACTGACGAAGAGATAGAAAAATATGGTGTAAAAATATTAACTGGAATGACAAAAGAAGTTTTTTTGTCTAAAAAAGAAGATGGAAGCATTGATGAATTTGTACAAAAAGCTAAATTAATAACAGATAAAGTAGAAGATATAGACGTAGAAGGCTACAAAAATGTTATGAGTAATATTGATTTTATATTAACATACATACCAATTGAGAGTCTAAAAGAGTATCATCAGATATCAAGAATTTTAGCACTTAGAGATACAATAGGAGAAGAAAATTTTAGAAAATATATTCCTGAAAAAGCGATAGATAGTATAAGTAAATGTGGATTTGTAAGAAGTTTTTATAATGAAAAAGGAATAGATGGGTTAAAATTTGTACAACAAATTTGGGAGAAAAAACCAAGTTTTGTATGTTCTCATTCTGATGTGGAAGATGATATAATAATAATTGAAAAATTAGGAATAGAAAGGTATATAACACTATGTGAAAATAATAGTACTATTGATAACAGAGATATAGTTAAATTTATTAATGAAAATGATGTAGAACAAGTTTGTCAAGAAATTGATATTTTACATAATGAAATAGGTTATGAAGAAATAAGGCCTAGCATGATTTACAGATTTTTTGCAACAAATGCAAAAGAAAATGGATATATAGAAAATTGGAAAAAAATTAAAGAATATGCAGATAAGAATAATCATAAATATTTTCCAGAGCAAATAGATGTTTTGCAAAAAGGAATAATAGACAAATTTGGACTACAGACAATTATAGATGAATATGATGGAAATATTATTAAAATATATAATGCAGGCTATGCAGATAAAGTTATAGATTATAATAATAGACATCCTGACCATAAAATATGGAATTCAGATTATATTTTATTAAATGATCGATATACAGATAAAATAACAGATGAAGATATTATAGCAATTAGAGAGAGCTTTAAAAATTCAATTTCTTTACCAAAAGGATTACAAATTTTAGATGAGCTAATAGCAACTAATAAAATAATATATTTTAAAAATTCTACTGAAATGTTAGTAGATTTTATATCAACTAACTTAAGTCGAATAGATTATATGAAAAAAATTATAAATGAGAATTTATCAGCAGATACTAATATTCAGAACTTATTAAATATATTAAATACAGATAGATTAGAAGAATTGACTTCTGAACAAATAGATATTTATTTAAGACTTAAAGAGGTAGATCCAAATTTTAGTATAGCAAGGTATAGGGATGGTTCTGAATTTGTAGATGATATACAATTATTAAATCAAGAATATTTAAATAAATATGGTGAAAAAGGTTTAATAATAATTGGTGGAAGAATTTTTATTGAGAGGGAATATGAAACTAATAAATTTGATTTTGATAATACTGTTAAATATACAATTACAACAGAACAATTAAGAAAATTAGAAAAAATTTGTGAAGAAAATCCAGAATTTAAATTAACAATTAAAGAAAGTCAGGCAGAATTTTTAGGGCAAATATTAGATTTAAATATAGATATAATAAGACGTGTTCCGGCTAAAAAAATTGCAGAAATTATTTCTAAAGGTTCATTAACAAGATGGTTAGAAATAATTAAAGAATATCCAGATTATTTGCCTAGAAATCCCGAAATTTTAAATCCAGAATTAAAATTATCTACTGAAGAATTAATTAATATAGAAAAAAATAAAGAACAAGTAGGAAAATATTTAATTGCATATAAAAATGGAGTATTAGATAATTATAAAACCTTACCTTCTGTGATTAAACATGAAATATATGAAAGTCAGATAAAGCTATTAACTGATGAAAATTTAGAATTAATAAAACAATCATTAATATATATCCAAGAAATAAGTGCTATTAAGTCAAGCTTAGTAAGTAAGGTAATGGATGTATTAAAAAACGAAGAAAAAAGAGCAATATATAAACAAATAGTTAAAGAATATAAAGTATTTATACCAGAAGATTTAAAATTCTTAAGTAAAGAATATATTGATAAATTTGGTATCAAAAATATTTATTTATTTACGAATATAACAGAAGAAAATCATAATTTGATTTCAAGTAAAGAAATAGCATATATATTATCAACATATTCAAAAAAAGAGTTGGATGAGGCAATTTCAGTATATGGAAAAGCTCCAACAGAGGCAATACTAATAAATCCAGCTATTGTAAAAGGAATACAGGATGGAGTAATTGATATCAATTTGCTAACTCAACATAAATCACCATGGGATAAAAGATTATATAGGGACTTTGTTTTAGACATTGCTATTAAAGAAAGTCGAATAAAAGATGTAAACTTTTGGTTATCATTAGATTATGAGAAAGTTGGAAGAGTAGATATAAATCCTTCTATAGGGGAATTATTAAAATACTTAAACAAAGACATAGATGAAAAATATGGTGCAGATAAATTAATAGATATATGGAATAATTTTAGGTTTTTGAAGCCTGCACAAAAATTAGAAGCCATAAAAATTGCAATTGAAAATGATAATGTAGATAGGCTTTTAAAATTTTCTAATTATACAAAAAAATTAACAAATTTCCTATTATTGGACAAAGATTTTACATATGAATTAAGTACTCAAGAATTTTATATGCTTAATAATTCAGATTTATCACAGATTGAATATTTTAAAAATCATCCTAAAGCTTTAGAAATGTATACAGTAGACCAAATAAGAGATGATTTAAGATTTCGGAAAAAACGATGATAAAATACCATATATAGCAGAACAATATATGCGAATAAAAGAAATATTAGGTGAGGATAATTTAAAAAGAATAAAGAATTTACCGGGTACATATAAAAAATTATGTGAAGCAGAAAAAGAAGAGGGGCTTCTAGAAAATTGGAAAAAATTATTAGAAAAGAAAAAATTTTTTGTGCCATATAATGTTGGACTTCTTAATGATGAAGTTTTGAAAAGAATTAGTTTAGACGAATTGATGAGAATAGATGATTTAATGGCAAGTAGGATATCAGAAGTAAAAACAGTAGAACAATTAGAAATATTAGCTAGATTATATTCTTTTTCAGAAATAAAAGAAATGTCAGATAATTATTTTAAAGGGCAACTAGAATATGTTCAATATTTAGAACAAGAAAAATGTTTAGAATATTTGAACCAGCCAAGAATATTTGATTTTGTAAAAGAAACTATTAAACAAAATAGACCATATGAAGGTTATTTTGCAGAAACTTTACCAAAGGTAGAAAAATTTATTACTATAGCCAAATTTTTACCAACAATAGGTGTTGTAGAAAAATATCCAGCAGATCAAATTGAAAAATTTAATAAAAAGATTTGGTTTAGTTTGGCAAGAAATGCATTATATAATCAAAATGAAGATGCAAAAAGGGCATTGGTAGAGGCCGCTTTAGTTTTTGGAGTTTTTGAGCATGATGAAAAAGTAAATGAGAGAATAGGCTTATTGCAAAAATTTGCAACATATATTCCTAAAGAGATAATATTTTCAACAGATGAGATTAAGATACTTGATACTGGAAAAGAAATTTTAAAATATTTTGATGTTGTAGAATCACAAGATATTTCAAAAAAGTATTTCTTTTCAACTGAAAAATTACAGGACCCAAAAATAAGAGAATTAATTGATGTAGAAAATCTGGATTTACCACAAGAACTAACAGAAGAAGAAATGGAAAAATTACTTGCAGAAGAATATATTACTCCTGAATATAAAAAAATAGCAGATTATATAATAAAAAGAGCATATGTAGTAGATGAAGAAAAGGAATATAAAGTTGTATTAAAAAAAGATTTACAAACTTTACGAAATCAAAACAAAGAAGAAGTAAAAAAGTTGGAACAAGAATTAAAAGGAAAACCAAATGATGAAGAATTAAAACAAAAAATTAAAGATAAAAAAGCAGAAATTCCTAAACTAGAAAATTTTATAAGAACAAAGTTACTTGAAAATGGTAAAAATAATGTCATGACATCTTCTATTTTTCATAGAATTTTTGATGGAACAGATATGGAATATAAAGAAAGTTTTTTTGAATTTTTTCAAAATAATGTTGATACAATTTTACAAGATGTATCAAAACAAAAAGAATTATCTAGAATTCAAAAAGAATGGGAAAAAATTAATGAAACATATTTAGGACAAAGAATTACATTTACTAAATGTGAAAATTATTTATATACTAGAATGTATGAAAATGCTACAAATGAAGATTTAGAAATTATAAAATTATCATCTACTTGTGGATATAGTCAAGAAGAATTTGATAAAGTAAAGGAAATACATAAAGAACAATTAAAAAGAGAAAAAACTAGTATTCCTACAATTGAAGAAAGCAGTGGAAAATACAGGTATAAAGTATTAGGATTAAAAGATCCAACAGCAATTTTTGTTGGTCATTTAACAGATTGTTGCCAAGAAATAGGAGATGCTGGTGAATCTTGTATGATTCATAGTGTTACATCTCCAAATGGAAGAGTTTGTGTTGTAAGAGATAAGAATAATAAAGTCGTATCACAGAGTTGGATATGGAGAAATAAAAATATTCTATGTTTTGATAATATAGAAGCTATTGAAAAAGATTCTAATAACAGAAAAGTCGTATCAGATGATATTTTAAAAGCAGTTAAAAGAGCAGCAAAACAGTTCGTGGAAGAAGATAAAAAAGCTTTTGAAGAGTGGGAAAAACAACAAAAAGAGAACTTAGATTTGCAATTGGAAAATAAATCTATTTCAGAAGAAGAATATTCTAAAAAAATAAAAGAAGTTAAAAAAATAAGAAAAGCTCAACAATTGACTAAAGTAACTGTTGGTGAAGGATATACTGATGTTAGTTTAAGTGGTTTAGAATATGATGATCAAAATGTATATCCAGAAGAAAAAGTTGCTTATATTAACGATTCAAGAACGCAATTTATTTTATATGAAGATAAAACAATAGAACATGAAGAAGATAAACAGCAAAAGACTATTTCTTTATATAAAGATGATCCAAATACAAGAAATTTAGTAGAAGTAGATAAATCAACTATTCAATACGACGAGCAGGAAGATGAGTATTATGACGATGATGAATACTATGATGATGATGAATACTATGACGACGATGAATACTATGATGATGAAGAACATTCAACTCAACCAGCTGATTATGAAGCTTTTTTTGACCAAATAACAGTGGAAAGTGTAGATAAAGAGAGAATCTTAAACTCATTAACTATAATGTTACCAAAAGAATTTCGTTCAGTTGAACCATCAGATTCTGCAAAAGAAAGCATGGGAAAAACTATAAAAGAAATAGAGGAAGAAGATATAAAAAAGGCGGTTACCCATGCTACTGAAAGAGATTTAGCAGGACAATTTTTAGACGAAATAGAAAGACATATTAAATGTATGGAAATTAAAAAAAGTAATAATGAGTATTACTATGATTAGGAAGATGAAGAAATATAGAATAGGAGTTAAATTATATGATGCAAACAAAAAGAGAAGCTTATCAAAAGGCAAGTGTTGAATTATTAGTAATTATAAAACATATGACAAAAGAATTACGTAGTAAAATTCCAGAAGAAATAATAAAAGGTTTAGAGTCAGCAAAAGATAGGAATTATCAATATAATTATGATGAAAGTTTGCCTCTTTATGAACAAAATATTTTAAATGAAACAAAATCACTTCTTTCTATAATATATTCAAGGTATTTATGCTCAGAAGAAGAAAAAGAAAAATGGAAAGAATATGATAAATTTTATTTAAAAAAACAAGAAGAAGAAAAATCTAAATTATATGAATCAGATCCTAAAAAAATATTAAAAAGCAGAAACGAGAATAAGAAAATAAATTTGAATAAGAATGATAGTAATAAAGTAGAAAACCAACATCTTGAACTTACTGTTAAAGAAAATATTTTTGCCAAACTATTTAATAAACTAAAAAAGATATTTGGATTTAAAAGATAAATCCTAGACTAAAAAAGAGTAGATAAGGAGATAAAATAATGTTACCAGAAAAAGAAGACATTTACGGGGAAAAAGAAAGATTAAATAATGGAGAAATCGAAGAAAAACCTTTATGTTATAAAAATGTAAAAGAACCATCAGTATATACAGAGGAGAATTTATCTTATCATGAAATAGCTATAATAACAGGTATAGAAGCACAAGCATATAGAGAAGAACAACGACTACTAGACTACGGAATAGAAGATATAAAAGAAATAGAATATATTTATGGTATAAAAAAAGCAAAAATAGTAATTGGAAGTAACAAAGATTGGTATTTAATATATGGGGAAAATGATGAAGGAGATATAGAAGTATCGGATTTTGCAATAGTGGGAGCAATGAATTCAGAAAAAAGTAGTAGTGAGTCACAAGGAAATGTAAAATTAGCAATAGCAGAATCTACAGATATATTATATAAAATATTAATAGAAGCAGGAGAAAATGGACAATATGTTCATTGTGATGCAACAAAAGATACATCATTAATAAATATAACTAGAATGTTGAAAAAAGGATTAATAAAAATATATGATGATGATGAAAACGAAATTATTTATGATAAAGAAAAAGGATTAGTATATGCAGATGATGGAGAAGAAATTGAATATGAAGATTTTTTGGGGGAAGAAGATATAGAAATGCTTGGAGTAAATATGAATCCAAATGTTGAACCTATAAAAAAAGAACGTGAAAAAATACAAAAACTATTAGATAAAGTAAGAGCGGCAGAAATATATAGAGGTCAGAAAAAAGGAAAAGGTATTGATGAATTAAAAAACACTATAAGAAAAAAAGATAATGATGATGATGCTAGATAATAGATAATAGGGATTTGGGGACGCCCCTAAAATCCCTATAAATACAAATTTTAAAACCGGTAGCTACGTGCTACCGATTTTATTTTCCATATATTCCTATTGTAATTAAAACAAGCTATTACCACATAGAATAGTAAAAAGATATTACTTATAAGAGGTGTAAAATGCAAACAACATGTAGTATAAAAAACAAAAAAATGATGATGTGGGCAATAATTATAGCTTTAGTACTAATGCTACTATTAATTATAAGAATTGCAATAATTCAATTTATAGATGGAGACAAATTAAAGCAAATGGCATATGAACAACAAACATTAAATAGAAAAATAACTTCTAAAAGAGGAACTATATATGATGCATCAGGTGAAATCGTTTTAGCTAAAAGTAGTACAGTAGAAACAGTTACAGTCAATTCTACTAATATCCCAGAAGAAAAAAAAGAAATAGTAAGCAAAGCACTATCAGAAATATTGGAGGTTGATTATGAAACTACCTTAAAAAAGGTAAATAAAAGAAGTTCAATTGAAACTATTGCAAAAAAAGTGGAAAAAGATAAAACAGATGAGTTACGAAAATGGATGCAAGAAAATAATATAGAGAGTGGAATTAATATAGATGAAGACACAAAAAGATATTATCCATATAGCACACTTGCTTCACAAGTAATCGGATTTTGTGGAAGTGATAATCAAGGATTAGATGGAATAGAAGCAAAATATGATGATATATTAAAAGGAAAAAGTGGTCAAATAGAGAAACTTACAGATGCTAGAGGAGGCGATATGGATCAATTAGAAGAAACATATGTACCTGCAGAAAAAGGAAAAGATTTGGTCCTAACAATAGACTTAAATATTCAATCAATTGCAGAAAAATATTTAGAAAATGCATGTATAGATAATGAATGTACAGATGGTGGAAATGTTATTATTATGAATCCAAATAATGGAGATGTATTAGCGATGGCCACATATCCAAGTTATGATTTAAATAATCCATATGAATTAGAAAACAGCGAAAATATGGAAAGTAGCGAAAAAAATAAACAATTACAAGCATTGTGGAGAAATAGAGCAATAGCAGATACTTATGAACCGGGTTCTACATTTAAATTAATAACTTCTTCTGCAGCACTAGAAGAAGGGATAACAACAACCGACAAAGAAGGAGAATTTAATTGTGGTGGAGGCATAGAAGTTGCTGGAGTTAGAATAAAATGTTGGAGATATTATAGACCTCATGGAACTCAGAGCTTAAGGCAAGCATTAATGAATTCTTGTAATCCAGTTTTTATCGCATTAGGACAAAAAATCGGAAAAGATAAATATTATGAATACTTAGAGAAATTTGGATTTTTTAAAAAAACAAATATAGATTTACCAGGAGAAGCAAAGGGAATCTTTTTGGCTAAAGATAAAGTTGGACCAGTAGAACTTGCAACAATAAGTTTTGGTCAAAGGTTTGAAATTACACCTATTCAATTGGTAACAGCAGTATCTAGTATAGCAAATGGTGGAGAATATATTGAACCTCGAGTTGTAAAAGAAATAATAAATTCCGAAACTGGAGAAAAAGAAGAAGTAGCCGTAAAAAAAGGAAAACGAGTTATTTCGAAAGAAACTGCTAATAATGTTTTAAGTATGATGGAGTCTGTAGTAGAAGAAGGAACTGGGAAAAATGCACAAGTACAGGGATATTTGGTTGGAGGAAAAACAGGGACATCAGAAGATGGTGTTAATACCAATAAATATGTTACGTCATTTATAGGAGTTGCTCCAATTTCAAATCCACAAGTTGTAATTTTAGTTACTTTATATAATCCAACAGGTGAAGGAGGTCACCAAGGGGGAGGTGTTGCAGCACCTGTTGGAGGTCAAATATTAGGAGAAGTTTTACCATATTTGGAGTTACAAGAAGATAAAGAGAATGAAGAAGAACAAAAAGAAGAAGTTGAGATGCCAGAAATAAGGAATAAAACAATAGAAGAGGCAAAGAAAATTTTAAAAGAGTATGATTTAGAATTGGAAATATCTAATGAAACCGACGATACAAGCGAGAAAGAAGCTATAATAAAAGAACAAATCCCAAAACCAGGGATAAAAATTAAAAAAGAAGCGAAAGTTTTTGTTGATATATAAGACTATTTGCTATATAATGTATTCGTAAAAAAGTATAAATTTGGAGGTATAAGCATGAACCTTAAAAATATATTAGTAGGTATAGAAGGAATAAAAGGTAAAGGAGACATTGATATAGAAATAAATTCTATAAAGAATGATTCTAGAAAAGTCGAACCAGGAGATGTATTTATATCTATTAGAGGATTTGTTACAGACGGTGCAAATTATATTGATGATGCAATGGATAATGGAGCAAAAGTAATTGTAGTAGATAAAGATACAGATTTAAAACAAATAAAGTTAAGAGAAGGAGTAACTTTACTTGTAGTTCCAGATAGCAGAATTGCAATGGCACAAATGAGTTGCAATTTTTATGATAATCCATCAAGAAAATTCCAACTAATTGGTGTTACTGGTACAAAGGGAAAGACAACAACAACATATATGATAAAATCTATTTTAGAGAAAAAAGGATTAAAAGTAGGTTTAATAGGTACAATACACAATTATATTGGATCAACACAATTAGAGGATAGTGATAGAACTACACCAGAAAGTTTAGAATTACAAGAATTATTTGCAAAAATGGCAGATGCAAAATGTGATGTAGTTGTTATGGAAGTATCTTCACAAAGTTTAAAATTAAATAGAGTATATGGTTCAGATTTTAATATAGGAATATTTACAAATTTATCTGAAGAGCATATAAGCGAAAAAGAACATGCTGATATGCAAGATTATTTCGAAACAAAAGCTAAATTGTTTACTATGTGTAAAAGAGCATATATAAATGCAGATGATATTTATGCAATTAAATTACCAAAATTAGTACCAGATTGTGAATTTATTACTTTTGGTATAGATAATTATGCAAAAAATTTAGCAAAGGATTTAACTATTACAAATTCATATGCTGATTTTAGAGTAAAAATAGGAGATAGAAATGAAAGAGTAAAAACTTGTATACCAGGAAGATTTAGTGTATACAATGCTTTAGCTGCAATTTCAATAGCTTTACAATTTGGATGTAATGCAGACCAAATTAAAGAAGGATTATTAGAAGTTAGAGTACCTGGAAGATCTGAAATGATAGATAATAGTCTAGAATTACCAATAATGATAGATTATGCCCATTCACCAGAAAGTTTGGAAAGCATTTTAAATGCTGTAAAATCATATACAAGAGGAAGAGTAATTTGCGTATTTGGATGTGGAGGAAATAGAGATAAACAAAAAAGACCTTTAATGGGTGAAATCGCAGGAAGAATAAGTGATTACACAATAATTACATCAGATAATCCTAGAGATGAAGAGCCTGAAGAAATAATTAAAGAAATAGAAGAAGGAATAAAGAAAACAAAAGCTAATTACAAAGTAATAGTTGATAGAAAAGAGGCAATTAAAAAAGCTATAGAGATGGCAAATAAATTAGATATAGTTGTAATTGCAGGAAAAGGCCACGAAATGTATCAAGAAATAAAAGGTGAGAAAAAAGAATTTGACGAGAAAAAGATTGTATTAGAAATCGTTGATGAACTTAAGAAAAAAGAAGAACAAAAAAATACTAAAAAGAAGAAAAAGTAAAGGGTGAGAAAGAGTGAGTTTTCAAATAAAAATACTATTAATATCTTTTGTAGTTGCAACAGTTTTAGGATTAATAGTTTTACCAATATTAAAAAAACTAAAAGTTAGTCAAGAAGAAAGAAGTGATGGACCAAAATCACATTTAAGTAAAAAAGGTACTCCTACAATGGGAGGAATAATATCAATTATTTCAATAATAATATTAACAATATTTACAGCAATAATATATACAAGAAATAATGAAGGAGAGCTCGTAAAAAGAATAATACCTTTACTTTTTGCAGCAGTGGGATTTGGAATTGTTGGATTTATAGATGATTTTAAGAAGATGGTGCTAAAAAATACAGAGGGATTAAAGCCATCATATAAAATGTTAGGTCTATTAATTATAGCAGTATGTTTTGTAATATATATATTAAATGTTCTAAATATAGGATCAGATATATATATTCCAATAATTAAGACATATGTAACAATACCAGTTTGGATATATATACCTTTTGCAATTCTTGTAATGTTAGGTACAACAAATGCAGTTAATTTAACAGATGGAATTGATGGATTAGCAACAAGTGTAACAACGATTATTGTGGCTTGTTTATCAGTAATAGGTGTTATATTTAACGTAAGAGAAGTAATTATTTTTGGAAGTATAGTTTGTGGATGTAATTTAGCATTTTTATTATTTAATTTGCATCCAGCAAAAGTTTTTATGGGGGATACAGGATCCTTAATGCTTGGAGGAGTAATAGCAGGTATGGCATTAATGTTAAAAATGCCATTATTATTACTAGTAATAGCATTAATTCCTGTTTTAGAAACACTTTCTGTTATGATACAAGTAACTTATTATAAAAAAACAGGAAAGAGAGTATTTAAAATGACACCAATACATCATCATTTTGAACTTTCTGGTTGGAGTGAAAATAAAGTTGTTACAGTATTTAGTTTGATAACACTAATACTTTGTATTGTTGGACTAAATATTATCTAAAAAGGAGATAAAGATGTCTAAAAATAAAAAGGTAAGAAGATTTTCTAAATTTGCTAATAATCAATTAGATTTTATCTTATTAATAGCGGTTATATTATTGTTATCTCTTGGTTTAATAATGGTACTTTCAGCAAGTTCACCAACATCACTTGCTGAAACAGGAGATGATAGTTATTCATATTTTAGAAAACAAGCAATTTTTGCAGTAGTTGGTGTTATTGCAATGCTATTTATTTCTAAAATAGATTATAGATTTTGGAAAAAGTTTTATAAAATTGCTTATTGGGTTTCAATTATTTTGTTATTAATGGTTTTAATTCCAGGAATTGGATCATCAGCAGGTGGAGCAAGAAGATGGATAAACCTAGGTGTTAGATTTCAACCATCAGAAATTGCAAAAATAGGACTAATCATTTTTTATGCAAGTTATTTAACAGATCATAAAGATGAATTAAAAGGATTTTACAAAGGATTTATTAAACCATTATTATATGTAGTTCCTGTAGTATTAATATTAATTCTTATACAAGATCACTTAAGTGCAACAATTATAATAGTTGCAGTAGTTTCTATTATGATGCTTATGGCAGGAACTAGATTAAAATACTTTTTGACAGCAGGAACTGGTATAGGAGTTCTTGGAGTTGCAGGATTATATTTGATGGCAAAATTCACAAGTAAAGGTGCATTTAGACTTGCAAGAATAACATCTTTTTTAAATCCTTGGGCAGATAAACAAGGAGATGGATGGCAAGTAATTCAAAGTTTATATGCAATTGGCTCTGGAGGATTATTTGGTGTTGGATTAGGTCAAAGTAAACAAAAATATTTATACATATCAGAACCACATACAGATTTTATTTTTGCAGTTCTTGCTGAGGAATTAGGATTTGTAGGTTGTGCAGTTGTAATTGCACTATTTTGTGTATTTATATGGAGAGGAGTTCTTACTGCAATGAAAGCGCCTGACATGTTTGGAAGTTTAGTTGCAATAGGAATTACATCATTAATAGGATTACAAGCAATAATTAATATTGCGGTTGTAACATCATCAATGCCTGTTACAGGTATGCCATTACCATTCTTTAGTTATGGTGTAACATCATTACTTATATTATTATGTTCTGTAGGAATTTTACTTAATATATCAAGAGCAACGTCAAAAGTATAATAAAATTGGAGGGAATAATGAAAGTTGTAGTAGCAGCATCACAATCTGGAGGACATATAAATCCAGGTATTGCGATAGCTAATAAAATAAAAGAAGAAAATCCAGATGCAGATATAACATTTATTGGAACTAAAAGAGGACTAGAAAATGATTTAGTACCAAGAGCAGGATATAAATTAGAAACAATTGAGGCATATGGAATAGAAAGACATTTATCATTTGAAAATATTAAAAAGATGTTTAAAACTCTAAAGGGATATGGAACAGCTAAAAAACTAATTAAAAAAATAAATCCAGATATAGTAATAGGAACAGGAGGATTTATATGTGGTCCAGTTCTTTTGGCAGCATCTAAAAAACATATACCTACAATGCTACACGAAAGTAATGCTTTTCCAGGTGTTACTGTAAAAATGCTAGCTAAATATGTAGATACAATATTAATTGGTTTTGAAGATGCAAGAAAGAAAATACATCATGCTAAAAATATTGTTTTAACTGGAAATCCTACAAAATTCCAAAATGTTAATTTATCAGATGAAGAGAAAAAAGAAATCAGAATAGAAAAAGGATTAGATTCAAATAAAACTTTAATATTAGCATTTGGCGGAAGTCAAGGAGCAAAACCAATAAATGAAGCCTTAACAGAAATTGTAGAGAAAAAATTAAATAAGGACTATCAAATCTTATGGTCTGCAGGACCAGGACAATATGATGGATTTAAAGAAAAATTAAAAGAAAATAATATTGATATAGAAAAATTAGAAAATGTAAAAGTTGTTCCTTACATATATGATATGGAAAAAGTTATGCAAGCATCTGATTTAATTGTATGTAGAAGTGGGGCTATGACAATTACAGAAGTTTCTATAGCTGGTAAACCTGCAATATTTGTTCCATTATCATTTGCAGCAGAAAATCATCAAGAATATAATGCTAAAGTATTAGCTGACATTGGAGCTGCTAAAATAATACATGACAATGAAATAAATGGAGAAAGTTTAAATAAATTAATAGAAGAAACGATAAAAGATAAAGATAACTTAATAGAGATGGGAGAAAAAGCAACTCAAATAGTAATGAAAAACGTTGAAGATAAAATTTATGATGAGATTAAAAAATTATTAAACAAATGATAAAGGGGGGAGTTAATATGCCAGGTGTATATTTTAATGGTAAACTTCAAGAAGTAGATAAATTAAATACAGAGCAAATTAAAGAAGAACTTAAAAGTTTGGACATTCAAGAATCCGATGTACAAAATTCAATAGATAATCATATAACAGATTATTTAGAGAGTATAAGGAGGAGAATGTAATGGGAAATACAAAAGATACAATAAAAAACGTAGCTAAAAATGTAGCTAAAGGAACGGGAAAGTTAGCAATTAAAGGTGCAAAAACTATGGGAAAATGTACACTAAAAGCTCTACAAATAGGAGGAAAGACTGTTGCTAGCACATCTTTACAAGCTACAGGTAATTTGTTGAATAGTAGAGCTATGAAAAAAGTTTTAGGAATTGGATTAACTGTAGGAGCATTATATCTTTTTGGACCAGCAATTATAACTGCAGGAACAATTAAAGGTCTTGCTTTAGATCCCTTACTTGGAAAAAATCCAAATGTCATACAAGGTGTAATGGATACTATAAGAGGTACAAATGAAATCTTTAGAAGTTTGTCAGATTCTGTATTAGAAGGCGTAGCTGATATTACTAAAGGTTTAGGAAAAGATGTACAAGATTTAGGAAGATAGTAAGGGGGGACGCAAGAAATGAATGAAGTTACAAAAGAAACTTTTAAAGATGATATAAAAAAATTTGTAGAAATAGAAAATCAAAAACAAATTAGATTAGCAATTTTATTTGAAAATTCTTTAGCAAATAGCAAAGATATTAGAATAACAGAGTTTAAAGATAAATTATATTTGCAAGCAAATTATTATAATACTTTAGAAGAACATAAATTTGAAATTGATAATTTAGTTAATATGTATAAACAAAAATTAGATAAATTATTTACTGCATGCAGTAATAGATATATAAATATTCAAAAGGAATTAGCTTCTGCCGTGCAATCTGAAATAATTGTTATAACAAATATAAGTATAAATAAAGAGAACTTAGAAAAAGCGTTAGCAAATGCTGATTCAGAAAGAATACGTTATTATACTAACAAAATTAATGCGTCAATACAAAAAAAGTTAAATTATGAAGTTATAATTAATGAATGTAATGCAAGATTAGAAAAATGCATAGAGCAAATTGAAGAGTTGGCAGAGAGTGTAAAAATGCAGGAGGAAACTAGTATTTCAGAAATAAAGAAAAATAAATTTATAGAATTTATAAGTAAAATAATTAATAAAATTAACAATAAAAAGAATTTTAAAAATTTTATTTTGCAACCATCTGAAAAATACTTAGATGAAGTTGGAGAAAAGGTAGAAAGTTCTCTTGAAACGGTCTATACACAAATTTGTGAATTTGCAATTCAAATGCAAGATAATAAAACAAAAATTAATAATGCATATAATGCAATGTTAGCATTATAAGAGATATAAAATAATGAACTTTAAGGTATGTTGCCTTAAAGTTCATTTTGTATGGCGCTTTAGCTTGAATAATCCACTGGTTCTACCAGTGGTGGGTAAAAAAACTTTAGTATAAAAAACTCCTGAT
>CALXVT010000035.1 GCA_944392175.1 uncultured Clostridia bacterium | reverse complement strand
TTATTTATTTCGTTAACATCTATTAATGGATCATTTATCCATCTTCTTAAATGTCTTCCTCCCATTGATGTAGAAGTTTTATCTAATACCCATAAAAGTGTTCCTTTTTTACTCTTATCTCTCATTTTTTCTGTAAGTTCTAGATTTCTTCTTGCATTAATATCTAAAGACATATATCTTGTTGTGTTATATATAGTTATTTTATTAATATGCTCTAAACTTGTTTTTTGAGTTTGTTTTAAATATTCAACTAATCCATTTATACTTGCTACTGCAAAAAGTCTTTTATCAATATCTTTTATAGGATTATCATCATTATCTACTAAATTATAATTATCGGCAATTGTATTTATATCTTCTGAAAAGAATTTATCATTAAATCTTGTAAAATATATTTCAAATCTCTCTTTTATTTTGTTTATCTCTTCTGTACTGTCATACATCATACTATTTACAACTAGCTCTGCTGGTGAATATCTTGCAATTTCATCTAATACTAATGGGAAATTATTATTTTCTTTTATTTCTGTACTATAAAAATCTCCTGTACTTACATCGCATACTGCAATTCCATAATATATTCCTTTTTTTACTATTGACATTATATAATTGTTTTTCTTTTCTTCTAGCATATTAGATTCTATTACTGTACCAGGTGTAACAACACGAATAACACCTCTTTTTACAATTCCTTTTGCAGTTTTTGGATCTTCTAGCTGTTCACAAATTGCAACTTTATATCCTTTTGCAATTAATTTTGAAATATAAATTTCAGCAGCATGATGAGGAACTCCACACATTGGAGCTCTTTCTGCTTGTCCACAATCCTTTCCAGTTAAAGTTAATTCTAGTTCTCTTGATACTGTTATAGCATCATCAAAGAACATTTCATAAAAATCTCCTAATCTATAAAAAAGTATACAATCTTTATATTCTTCTTTTGTTTCAAGATATCTTTGCATCATTGGTGAATATTCTGCCATTTGTATCCTTACCTTTCTATTTTACTCCTAATTCTTTTATTTCGTCTTCTGTTAATTTCTCTATTCTATATTTTCTTCCATATTGTTCTTGGTTTTCTTTACTAAGTTCTTCTGTTAACTCTGCATATTCTCTTACAAATATATTTTTGTCATATATATTTTGATTTACAACTAAATCTTTTAATTATACTCCTGCTGATTCTCCTGTATATTTTACATTTGTTGCTAAAATTTTGTATATATTTTTACCTTTAAAATGTTTATAATATTCTCCTACTTCCATAATTTACCTTTCTAATTTCTTGACTCATCAGCCGGTTCGTCTTTTCCTGTTAGTTTTTCATAAGATTGTACTGTTATACTAGCTCTTCGTATTGTACTAATAGACACACCTAATTGCTTTGCAGCTTCTTTCTGAGTAGTTCCTAATTCATTTACCTGTGCTAATAAACTTTTAGCTTTTTCATATTTTTTCTCAGCTTCTGTTTTTTGACTACTTATTATTACTTCACCTTCATCATAATTTTTTAAAGTAGTCTGAATTAAAATTCTTTCTAATGGTTCAAATAAAGATGTATCATATTTAGCATTAGCTTTTTGCATTTTTCTTTTTGACAATTCCTTTGCTATTTCATATATTGGTTTATACTCTTCATCATTTTCTAGTTTAGCTAATTCTCTACTTATCGTTCTTGGAGGTATTCCATATTTAGTTGCCATATCTGTTTGACTTGCTTCGTCTGCAATCATTTCTATAAATAGAGCCTTAAAATTTATATGTGAATAATCTGGATGTCTTCTTGCTTCATATTCTATATATGATTTTTTTAATTCATTATCATTTGAATCATTAACATAAGTCACAATATTTTCTTTAAATGTTTGTAAATCTATATCCTCACCAGTTCTTAGATATAATTCTTTTGCTTCGTTTAATGTTTTTATTTCTCCGGCTAAAAGCCTCTCAACTATTTTTCCTAATCTTTCATCATTGATTTCTTTCCTTTGAAGTCCACTCTTGTTTTGGGCTAATATTTTTTCTAATTTTTCCCTTTGCTCTGTTCCCTCTGGAAATCTTTTCTTACATTTTTCAACGAATTTATTTCTATCCAATCCATAAATTTCTTCACATTCTCTAACAGATTGTCCATTTAGAACTGCAAGAAACATTTTTTCGAAATTATCTTCCATTTTGACCTCCAATTATACATCCTTTCAAGTACCACATATGTTCAGAAACAATTTTTAAGTCTATTATTTTATTTATTAAATCTTTTTCTCCTTCAAATATAACAACCTTATTGCTATCTGTTCTTCCTGTTAGCATATTTGGATTGTTTTTACTTGTTCCTTCTACTAAAACTTTTTGAATTGTTCCTACATATTTTTGATTATTTTCTTCAATTTGACTCTCTACTAATTCCTTTAATCTATCAAATCTTTTATGTTTTATTTCTTCTGGAACTTGGTTTGGCATTTTATCTCCTGGAGTTCCAACTCTTCTTGAATATATAAACATATATACTTGTTCAAATTTTACTTTTCTTACGACATCTAATGTATCTTCAAATTCTTCATCAGTTTCTCCTGGGAATCCAACAATAATATCTGTAGATAATGTTAAATTTGGTATTTTATTCTTCATTTTTTCCACTAAATTTAAATATTGCTCTTTAGTATATTTTCTATTCATTTCTTTTAAAACTTTAGTATTTCCAGATTGTAATGGTAAATGAATTAATTTACATACTTTATCACAATCTGCTATTGCTTCTATTACATCATCTGTAAAATCTTTTGGATGTGGTGAAACAAATCTAATTCTTTCTATTCCATCAATTTTATTTATTGCTCTTAATAATGTAGCAAAAGAATTTACTCCTTCATATTCATCAAACTCTATGTTTTTCTCCTTTTCCACTCTTAAATATGAATTAACATTTTGACCTAATAAAGTAATTTCTTTATATCCTTCTTTTGCAAGTTCTTTTACTTCATTAATAATATCTTTTGGCATTCTGCTTCTTTCTCTTCCACGTACATATGGAACTATACAATATGTACAAAAATTATTACATCCATTCATAATTGTTACAGAAGCCTTTATACTACTATCTCTTTTTATTGGCAATCCTTCAAAAATTTCTCCGTCTATATCTATAACATCTTTTACTTTTTCTCTTGTTTTTAACGCTTTAAATAAATCTTCTGGAAATCTATATAATGTATGTGTTCCGAAAATCACATCTACAAAAGGATAACTTTGTTTTATTTTATCTGTAATATGTTTTTCTTGCATCATACAACCACCAATTGCTATAATTGTTCCATTGGTTTCTTTTATTCTTTTTAATTCACCTAATTTTCCAAATAATTTATCTTCTGCATTTTCTCTAACGCAACATGTATTAAATAAAGCTATATCTGACTCTTCAAACTTTTCTGTTCTCTTATATCCCATTTCTTCTAGCATTCCACATAATTTTTCAGAATCATTTTCATTTAATTGACATCCCATTGTTAAAATACAGTATTTTAAATTATTATTACTTTTATTTAATTCTTTTATTTCATCTATATATTTTCTTTGCTCTTCTACTTTTTCCACGTTAAGTCCTCCTATTGCCCCTATATTCTATATTATTTTCTAAGTTTTTTCAAGTAATTTTATGTTCAATACATCTATAAATAAGTAAAATGCGGACTTGAATTTATTCTCAAGTCCGCAAACATGAAAAAAGAAAATTATAATAATTTATAATTTTCTTATATATATTATTGAAGTCCATATTTTTTCTTGAATTTATCTGCTCTACCACCTGTTGTATCTTTTCTTAAGTTACCTGTCCAGAATGGATGACATTTTGAACAAACATCTACTTTTATAGATTCTTTAGTTGAATTTGTTTCAATTACATTTCCGCAAGCACATGTAATTGTTGCTGCTGTATATTTTGGATGTATTCCTTCTTTCATTTATGTTCACCTCTTCCTTTTTTTTCGTAAAATGCTGAATATAATCATAACACATATTGTGTTTTTTTTCAATACCTTTTTTTAATTTATTTCATTACTATTTTCTCTATCTAATATGTATTGTCCTGATGTTTCTAGTTCTTCTTTTAAAGATGTTTTATTAACTAATTTTATTGTTATATTAAATAAGCATGCAATTACTAATATTATTACACCTATTCTTTTCCAGTATTTAGCTATCATAAAAGCATCTCCTTTCTTGAACTCATATTTCTATTATACTATATTTTGCTTATTTGTCAATATTTTTACAGTTGTATTAATTATGTATTTTTTCTTAATATTATGGAAAAAATATTTAAAGGTGATTGACAATGAAAAATTATGCTAAATTTTTTAAAAATAGATTTATATTATTAATTATTACCATCATTTCTGTTTTTATTTTTTCTGGTTGTGAAAAGCAAGAAAATAATACTGAAACAAATTCCATAGAAGTAAATAGAACAAATTTTGAAATTTCAAATAATTTAATTGTTCAAAACACAGTAACTTCTGAAAATAACACAACCTCTGAAATTCCAGATAAAGCTAATACTAATTCTTCTACATCTAATACAAATAAAGTAATCTCTAAATATTCTACCAAAATATATTCAAAAGATAAAAACAGGCAAAATAATCTCGAAATTACTGCTAATGCTTTAAATGGGACTGTAGTTCAGCCAAATGAAACCTTCTCTTTTACTAAAACTATTGGTCCTGCAAGTAAATCTAAAGGATATGAAAAAGCTGACATTTTTGATAGTAATGGTAACAAAATTAAAGGTTATGGTGGCGGAAATTGCCAAATAAGTTCCACTCTTTATAATGCTGTTTTAAAAGCACCTTCTTTAAAGGTAGTAGAAAGACATGAACACAGCAATAAAGTTCCTTATGTTGCTGAAAATAAGGATGCGGCTGTAGCATATGGCAGTGTGGATTTTAAATTTAAAAATGAAAATGATTATTCTATAAAAATACTTGTACAAGCATCTAAAAAGTATGTTGTTGTAACTTTAGTAAAAATTTAATTTCATATAATTCTTTTTTGTGAATATACTTAAAGTATATAGTTCTAAAAGGAGATGATTAATTAAATGAATTTGTTAAAAAAACTTTTTATTGCTGTAATTATTTTTAGTATAATTATTACTCCAATATCTAGTTTAGCATATACGGACTCTTCTTATATTTGGTCTAATTTTGATTCTCTTTCTTCAGTTTCTTCTAGTTCTGATAATTCAATAAAAGATACAAAATTAGATCTTGCTTGTGAAAGTGCGATACTAATTGATCAATCAACTGGTAAAGTTTTATATGAACAAAATTCACATGAACAATTACGTCCTGCAAGTGTTACAAAAGTTATGACAATTCTACTTATAATGGAGGCAATTGATTCTGGTAAATTAAATTATACAGATCAAATTCCTTGTAGCGAAAACGCTAGTTCAATGGGCGGATCTCAAATTTGGCTAGATTCGAAAGAAACTTTAAGTGTAGATGAAATGTTAAAAGCAATCTGTGTAGTTTCTGCAAATGATTGTACTGTTGCAATGGCGGAATATTTGGCAGGATCAGAAGAAAATTTTGTAATGCAAATGAATGCCAAAGCAAAAGAACTTGGAATGAATGATACCACTTTTAAAAATTGTCATGGTATAGATGAAGATGGCCATGTTTCATCTAGCTATGATATTGCATTAATGTCACGTGAATTATTAGAAAAACATCCAGACATAACAAACTATACTACAATTTATATGGATTCTCTAAGAGATGGAAAATCCGAATTAGTAAATACTAATAAATTAGTTAGAAATTATAAAGGTGCTACAGGCCTTAAAACAGGCTCTACATCTCTTGCTCTTTATAATTTATCAGCATCAGCTACTCGTGACAATTTATCATTAATTGCTGTTGTGATGAAAGCACCTACTACAAAGGATAGATTTCAAGATGCAACAAAATTATTAGATTATGGCTTTGCAAATTATTCATATAAAATTTTAGGCAAAAAAGATGATATTGTAAAAAATGTTTCTGTAGCTAAAGGTGTTTCATCTTCTGTAGATGCCATATTAGAATACGATTCTGGTACATTATTACAAAAAGGCTCTGATGCTGATATTGTTCAAAATCTAAATATTCCAGACACTATCTCTGCTCCGGTAAAAAAAGGAGATAAAATAGGAGAAGCTGTCTATACTTTAAATGGAGACACAATTTCTACAATTGATGTAGTCGCCAAAGATGATGTAGAAAAAATTGATTTCTTTAATATGACTAAACACATTTTTAATAGATGGCTTAATATGTACTAATTGTATTAATAAGAAAAGTGGCTTCGCCATATGTACAGATTGCTTTGCAATCGCACACACATTGGTAACTTCGGCCTTGTTGTATACGTAAAAATCTGGCGATTTTTCCTATACAATAATGAAAAAATAACTGTAGTATAATTACTACAGTTATATCATTTTTAATGTTTTTGTTTTTAGTATTTTCTTCTTTAATCAATTTGCTTTATTTGACCTGTCTTATATGCTTCTAATAATTTATTTAAATCTTTAATCTGCTCTTCTAATTCTTTCCCTATATCTGTATCTGCGATTTTCTTTCTCTCTACTTTTTCAACTATTTGTTTTGTTGAATGTAAATCTGTTTCATTTTTTATTGCATCTTCTGTCGAAGTAAATGGTTCATGTGCTGCTAAAACAAGTCCATAAGAATTATATATTAATGTATATCCTGCAATTCCTGTTGTCTTTTGATATGGTTTAGAAAGTCCTCCATCTATTATTAATAATTTTCCATTAGCTTTTATTGGGCTTTCTCCATCTTTTAATTTTACAGGCATATGTCCCCCAATTATTCTTCCTTCATCTTCATTTATATTAAACTCTTTCAATATTTTTTTACATATATTTTCATCTTGAGCAAATATATAAAAAGGATTTTTTAATTCTTTTTTTAATTCTTTATCATCTAAAAAATATCGTTCAAATGTTTTCATTGAATCTTTACAAAATATTGGAGAATATTTTCCACACCATAAATACCACATAAAATTTATAGCATTTTTATCATGATTATAAAAAGCGTCTCTTGCAGTTTTATCTATATAATCTAAATATTTTTTTCCGCTTAAATATTTTCCGTTAAAATTAGCTATAATTAACTCTCCATATTCATCCATTGGAACACAACCATGTATTAATAAATTCTGATTATATATTTTATATATACTTCCTTTATTATATAAAAAATTTATATGTTTTTGTAATTTTTCACTATTTTTAAAGCTTCTAACTAATTTTTCTACTACCTCTTTTTCCTTTTCTGATAATTCAAACGGATTGTTTGGATTTATTGTCGGAAAATATTTGTCCTTCAATTTATAATTATATCCATTTATTAATATTGTACCATTTTCGTAATCAATCTTATCTAATAATAATCTATCTTCCATTTCATACTCAGGATGTTTTTTTATAATATCAGCTTCTAATTTAAATTGAATTATTGCTGCTGCTTTTTCCATTTTTCCCATCAGTTCAATATCTAAATCTTTTTCAAATTCTTCTGTATGTGAATGAAAAATATCTGAAACATTTTCCTTATATGTTTCTTTTGCAAATTCTGTCATTGTCCTAATATTTATTCCATATCCCTCTTCTAAGGTATATAAATTTCCATATCTTGCACTAATTCTTATAACATTCATAATACATGCAGGATTACCACAAGCAGCTCCCATCCATACAATGTCATGATTTCCCCATTCTATATCTATTGAATGATATTTCATAAGTTTTTCTATTATTATATCTGGGCCTGGGCCTCTATCATAAATATCTCCTATAATATGAAGATGATCTATCGCTAATTGCTGAATTAATTTAGAAATTTGAATAATAAAAGCTTCTGCTCTTCCTAATTTTATTATTGAATCTATAATTTGGTGATAATAAGTTTCTTTATCAGGTGCTTCTATACTTCCATGCAATAATTCATCTATTATATATTCATAACCTTTTGGCATTGCCTTTCTTACTTTTGATCTACTATATTTTGACGCTACTACTTTGCAAAGTTTTATTAATCTAAATAATGTCATTTTATAATATTCATTTAAATTATCTTTATTTTCTTCTTTTAACAACTTAATCTTTTCTTCTGGATAATAAACCAATGTTGCAAATTTTCTTCTTTCATTATTAGTCATAGTATATTCAAATATTTCGTCAATCTTTGATTTTATAACACCTGATGCATTTTTTAAAATATGTAGAAATGACTCATATTCTCCATGTAAATCACTTAAAAAATGTTCTGTACTTTTAGGTAAATTTTGTATTGCCTTTAAATTTATTATCTCTGTACATACATCTTGAATTGTCGGAAATTTTTCCGAAAGCAATTCTAAATATTTAATTTCTTGATTATCCATTAACTTCACCTATTCTTCTATTTTTATTGAAATTCTATCATATTTTGTGACTTTGTCAAATTAAGCAATCATCAATACCTTTGAATTCACTTGTGAACAAAGTTTAAAAGATGATTAGTAATATCTAATCATCTTCTATTTCTTCTGTTTGAACTTCTTTTTCATATTCAAATGGTCTTTTAATAGTTATACTTTTTTTCTTCTTTTTATTTTCTTCAGTTTTTGAGCATTTGTTTATTAATGCATTTGCTTTTTCCATTATGTCTGGAACATAATCTAATAATTTATCAACAGATGATGAATAATCTATTGGTAATAATTTTACATTATCTTTTTGTACTACTAAAAATGCTATTGGACTTATATTTACTGCCGCACCGCTACCACCACCAAAAGGTAGTTTATATTCTATGGATTCTTCTGTATCCTTTCTATTATAATTATCTATCGTTTCACTATTAAATTCACTTCCACCTGATGCAAATCCAAAAGTAACTTTTGATAATGGAATTATTACACCATTATTTATTTCAATTGGCTTACCTATAATTGTATTTACATCTATCATATCTTTAATACTATTCATAGTTGTGTCCATAAGACCTTCTATAGGATTTATTTGCATTTTTTTCCTCTCTCCTTTGTTTTAAATTTTCACACATTATATTTATAATATGTATAAGCTTAATACTAGATACACTACTTATATCTAATTCATACATTGTCTTCATATTATAATTAAAATTCACTTTATATTTGCCAAATTCATTATCCAAATTATTTTTAGCCATAATAACTGATAATAAGGATGAAATCACCACAGTTGCAAGTGATAATATCCATATATATTCTCCTTGTAAATCTAATCTTATATATAATTCTTCTACTTTTGTTAGTTTTAAAAGTTCTGATATATCAATTTTATATTTTGATATTTTCTCTTTGGTTAAATCTTTTTGTAAATTATCCCATTTAATTTTATTTTTAAAAAACTTACTTTCTAATAAATCTAATTCAAAAAATGAAAATATTTTTAAAAATTTTAATACTAGCTTTATTCTTCCACTCTTTATTTTATTATTTACTATTTTTAAATTATCAAATTGAATTTGTAGACTTGTTAATGCTAGTACTAACAAAATTATTCCAATTCCTAGACAAACGTAAAAAAATACTAGCATTTTTTTCACCTCGCTAGTATTTTTACCATTTTTTATATAATTATACTATTTTTTTCTTTTTCTCTACTACAATATCGTCAAACAATTCCTCTTGTGTAGTATTTACTTTATTTCTTCTGGACATCTCTAGTAATCCACTAAAAGCTGTTACTACTTCTTGTTTATTATGTTCTTTTATGGAAAACAATTTATTAAATACAAATTTATTTTTTCTAATTAATACTTTAAACATTTCTTTTACTTTGCTTGTTACTGTGTATGTATCTGTTATTGCTATTTTTTGTATATTTTCTGCATTTTTATTTACTTTTTGTTCTAATTTATCTAATAAATTTTTATATAAATTTGGAATTACATCTTTATCATATTCTTTTTCTATATTTTGTTTAGGTAATTCTATTTTTTCTGTTGTTCCAAAATATATATTACCAGTTTCTTCGTAATTCTTTTTAAATTTTTTTATTATTTCTTTATATTTCTTATATTCTATAATTCTTTGTATTAATTCCTCTTCTGTTAACTCTTTTTCATCTTCATCATCTTGTTTTGGAAGTAATGTTTTTGATTTTAAATAAATTAATGTAGAAGCCATAACTAAGAACTCACTTGCTATATCTAAATTCATCTCTTCCATTTGATTTAGATATTCAATATATTGATCTGCTATCTCATTTATTTTTATATCATAAATATCCATTTTATTTTTATCTATTAAATGACACAACAAATCTAATGGACCTTCAAAATTTTCTATTTTTATTGCGTATTTTTTTGTTTCTAACATTAACATATTTGCCATTTCTTACTCCTCTATTTTTATGTTTTCTATTTTATATCCTTTTCTTAATAAATAATTTTTTATTGTTTCTGGATCCGTATTATGTATTTTTTTATTAATTATCTTTTCTGCAGATTTTCTTTCAAAATCTTCTAATTCATCGATATTTTCTCTTACGTAATCTTCTACAATAGTTCTTGGTAATCCTTTATTATATAATTTATAAATTATTTCTTTTATTGACATAGTCTTCAAATTCATAAACTCATACATTATTTTCTTTATGTATTCTTTATCATTTATATAATTTGCCTCTTTTAAATATTCAATTATATCTTCTAGCAAATTTTCCTCTATATCATTTTTAAATTTTGTTCTTACTTCATTTTCTGTTCTTTTTTTATACATTATATATTTTAAAACTTTTGTCTTTTGTTTGTCAAATTCTTCTATACTATACATATTTTTTCCTTCTTTTATATTATTTTAAGCTGCTAACATTGTAGCTAGCAGCCTAATTTATTTAGTAATTTTGATTATTTCTTTTTTGTAGTTTTTTCTTTATTATCTACAAGTACTACAACTTCATCGTCATCATCGTCTTCTTTTTCTTCTTCTCCTAAACTTTGTTCAAATGCTTTTTCGAAATTATCTCTTACTTTCTTTTCTACCTCTGCCATAATATCTGGATTTTCTTTTAGATATTTTTTAACATTTTCTCTTCCTTGGCCTATTCTATTACCATCATAACTAAACCAAGAACCACTCTTTTCTATAATATCTAAATTTACTGCCATATCTAATATATTTCCTTCTTTTGAAATACCTTTACCATAAACTATATCAAATTCGGCCTCTCTAAATGGTGGTGCAACTTTGTTTTTAACAACTTTAACTCTTACTCTACTTCCTGTTACTTCACCATCTTGTTTGATATTTTCTATTTTTCTTATATCCATTCTAACTGATGCATAAAATTTTAAAGCTCTACCTCCTGTAGTTGTTTCTGGATTTCCAAACATAACACCAATTTTTTCTCTTAATTGGTTAATAAATATAATTACTGTTTTTGATTTATTTATTGCTCCTGCAAGTTTTCTTAATGCTTGTGACATTAATCTTGCTTGAAGTCCCATATGAGAATCTCCCATATCACCATCTATTTCTGCTTTTGGAACTAATGCAGCAACAGAGTCTACTACTATTACATCTAAAGCTCCACTTCTTACAAGTGCTTCTGTTATTTCTAGTGCTTGTTCACCAGTATCTGGTTGAGATACTAATAAATTATCTATATCAACACCTAAGTGTTTTGCATATACAGGATCTAATGCATGTTCTGCATCTATAAAAGCTGCTTCACCATTTTGTTTTTGTGCTTCTGCAATTATGTGTAATGCAAGTGTTGTTTTTCCAGAAGATTCTGGTCCATATATTTCTATTATTCTTCCTCTTGGTACTCCACCAATTCCTAATGCTATATCTAAACTTAAAGCTCCTGTAGGTATTGCTTCTACTTCCATTGCTTTAAATTCTCCTAATTTCATTAATGAACCTTTTCCAAATTGTTTTTCTATTTGACTCATTGCAACTTCTAACGCTTTTTTTCTTTCTAAGTTTTCTTCACTCATTATTTTTCCTCCTATGAACATGTGTTTGTTTTATTATATACTAATTTATTTTTTTGTCAATACTTTTTTTATTGTTTCGAAAAAATAAAATTATTTTGAAATTGTAAATTTAAATTTTTATGTCTGTGCAATTCTGCACTTTCTTATTATATAGAACATTTTTAATAAATGCCTGTTGCATGTGGCAGGTCTCTTATTCTTTTATCTTCTATACCAATTTTCTATTCCGTAGAAAATATTATATTGATTTGGCTCTACATCTCCAATTAAACTTGTACTATATATTACATTTGTTTTATTAAAATATAAACTAATATATGGTACTTCTGTTTTATAGATGTTTATCAAACTATTTGTATCTTCTTTAATTTTGTTTTCATCTGTTGTATTTAATAATTCTGTTAATAAATTATTTACTTCATCATTATTATAATTTGCTAAATTCCCTGAGCCAAAATATGTTATTAAGCTTGGTGAAAAAGATGAATTTGTTCCCGTTATAATCATTTCATAATCTTTGTCATTTAATGCAGTATTAAATTTTTTATCATTTAATTTTCTTATAGTTACTTTTATTCCAATATCTTCTAAACTTTTTTCTATTTCTTCTGCTACTTTTACTTGATTACTATTATCAGAATTTACTGTTAATTCAACATTTAACCTAATTGTATTGTAATTTTCTCTTTTTTGCCATGAACCATATTTATATGACCATCCACCATCTATTAAAACTTGTTTTGCTTGATCTGGATTATATCCAATACTACTTCCATTTGTATCAAAAGTCCAGTTTCCACAATCTAATGGATTATCTGCAACATAGTATTTACCTCCATAAACACTTGAAACTATTCCACTTTTATCTATAGCATACGAAATTGCTTTTCTTACTTCTGTTCTACTTAGTATTGATTCTTCACAATTTAATGCTATAAAATCATGCTCTCTACCATAATATTCTTTTTTATTGTAGCCAATTTTTCCTATATTATCTTCTATATTTAAGTTTTGTGTAGTTAATAAATCTATATTCCCTAACTTAAACGCATTATAGGCTTCACCCATAGAAGAATATTTATTAACATTTATTGTCTGTATCTTTGCATTTTTTTGAGAAATATTCCACCAGTTTTGATTTTTAGTTAAAGTAATTGTATTATCTTGATTTGCTGTAATTTGATACATTCCCGTGGCAATAGGTGTTAGATTTTTATCTGTATTTTGAATATCCTGTCCTGAATAATAATTTAATGATACTATTGGGAAAATTAAATTATATTCAAAAAATGGAACTGTTGTATCCAAATTTATTCTAATACTATAATTATCTATAATATCTACACTACTTATATGTTGTACATTATAACTATAAATTGAACTTATTTGTTTTAATGTTTCTATAGTATATTTTACATCTTGTGCGGTAAATGCAGTTCCATCTTGCCATTTCACATCATTTCTTAATTTTATAATATATGATGTATCACCTGATTTAGCCCATTCTTTAGCTAAGCATGGTTCTAATTTATAATTTTTATCTAATTGTAATAATGGTTCAAAAACAAGCTTAGTTATTTCTTGTACATTTCTATTAGTACTTATTAATGGATTTATATTATCAAAATTAACAATTTCTAATCTTAAATCTGTAAGTGTTTGACTTGTTTGTTCTGTATTTTGTTTAGTTTGATTATTTGCTTTATTTGATTCATCCTTATAAAAAGTATATATTGCTACTCCAACAATAATTATTACTAATATAAAAAATATATATTTAATAAAATTTGATTTCATTTTCCACTCCAACTCTATATAATAATTTTCTTGTTTTATAATATATTACTTTCTTATATTTTTCAAGATAGTTAAATAATAATTTTAAACCATAATACTATATATTAAATCTAAAAGGAGAGCATACATGCTCCCCCATTAAATTATATTATTTATTACTTTCTAGATTCTATAATTAATTTCATCCCCGTTCTGTCTTCACCTTCGACTTGTACCTCGGCAAATGCGGGTATACATACTAAATCTACTCCAGATGGTGCAACAAATCCTCTTGCTATTGCAACTGCTTTTACAGCTTGATTTAGAGCTCCTGCTCCTATTGCTTGCATCTCTGCTTTGTTATTTTCCTTTACCAAACCTGCAATTGCTCCTGCAACTGAATTTGGATTTGATTTTGATGAGATTTTTAAAACTTCCATTTTTTGCCTCCTATAATTTATTTTTTAGTTCATCTTGTGACTGATATATTTATATTATATCTGGTAATCTTTGTAAATATGTTTTTCCATTTTTTAGGAGGTTTATATCGCGTAATTCCCTATAATTCGACTTTTATTTCGTATTTATTCTAATTATTTCTTCTGCTCGATTTGTTTCGTCATTTATTTTAAAAACACAACCATTTAACATTGGTTCACTTTCAGCTAATTTATATCTTTCTGGAAGTGATGTTACAAATCTTTTAAAAGATACTCCAATATCCATTCCTATAACAGATTTTTTAGGACCTGTCATACCAATATCTGTTATATATGCTGTTCCTTTTTCTAAGATTTTTTCATCTGCAGTTTGTACATGTGTATGTGTACCATAAACAATGCTGTATTTTCCATCTAAATAATAGCCCATAGCTATTTTTTCTGCGGTCGCTTCTGCATGAAAATCTAGTATAAAAATATCAACTTCATTTTTTAACTTATTATATATTTCATCTGCAACTATAAAAGGATTTTCTGATAATACACCCATTGAAGTTCTTCCTATTAAATTTATAACAGCAATTTTTTTATTATTTATATTAAATATGCTGTAACCATTTCCTGGTAGGCCTTTAGTATAATTTGCAGGCCTTACAATTTTTTTATCATCTATAAAAGAAAATATATCTTTTTTTCCCCAAGTATGGTTTCCCATTGTTATTACATTTGCACCAGCTTTTATTAACAAATCAAATATTTTTTTATTAATTCCCATTCCACCTGCTGAATTTTCTGCATTTATTACGCAAAAATCTATATTATATTGTTCTTTTAATTTTGGCAATTCCTTTATAGCTTTTTTTACTCCTGTTTCGCCTACAATATCTCCTATTGCTAAAATATTCATAATCTACCTTCTTTCTAATCCTATTATATTATATAGTAGGTTTTGTGTTATTTCAAGCTTTATTGAACAAATCGGAAAGCCTTAATATTGGTACTAAATTTATATTTCCTCTAGGCCTTTCTGTAAAATCGTGTAGAACAAAAGGGACACTCTCCCTTCTGAAGAGTGTCCCTTTTGTTATTTTCTCCTTATTTGGCTTGTATCCTAGTACTCTTTGGTTTCCATATATGCAAACATGCACATCATGACGCCTATAATACACAATAATACGGCTATTATATAGGTCCAAAGATTACTCGCCGAATATACTAGTAGTTCTCCTAAACAAGGACGAAACAATGTTTCTGTTATGGTTTCTAGTGGTGTTATGCCCAGTATTATAGTTAGCACATTAATGGTGGCAAGCAATTCTAAAGTACCTTTTCTAGGTGACTTTATATAGCTCTTACTAAAAATAAATGCAAGTATCAAGGTTACAATTGTCATCACTGACAAGAGTAGTAATACCACTTTATTACTGATTACGCACAAGCATAACCAGTCGTCAGCAAATGAGCTTACTACTACTAAAACGAATAGGAAAATAAGGATCTCTCCTATCCAAAACATTGCCACCTTTTTAATATTCCGCTTTTTTTCCATAACTCTCTCCTGTCCAAATTGACTTCCCTTTGGACTTTTCCTTTCTAAATAATAAAATAAAACTCTATGTAAAACCTAGAAGTCATCGGTATTATTTTATTGCTCTTAGCTAGATAGCTAGAAAAATACATTTCTATTATACCGCATATTATGTTAAGTGTAAATATTTTTATGTATATTTTATTTACATAATATATATCAAAATAACCATAAAACAAATATGCACCATATATTTCTCATACATAAGAAAAGTGGCTTCGCCACATGTGCAGATTGCTTTGCAATCGCACGAATATATGTAACTTAACCTTGTTATATACGTAAAAATCTGTCGATTTTTCCTATATAATAAAAAAGGTAGCATTTCTGCTACCTTTTCTATTTTGCATAATCTATTATTCTTGTTTCTCTTACTAGGTTGACTTTGATTTGTCCTGGATAATCCATTTCTTTTTCTATTTTTTCTGCAATTTCTCTACCTAGTATTGTCATTTGACTATCAGAAATTTTATCAGGTTTTACAATAATTCTTATCTCCCTACCAGCCTGGATTGCATAAGATTTATCTACACCATCAAATGAATCTGCAACAGATTCTAATTCCTGTAATCTCTTAATATATGCTTCTAAAGTTTCTCTTCTTGCACCTGGTCTTGATGCTGATATAGCATCTGCTGCTTGTACTAAAACAGCTTCTATTGTTTGTGGTTCTACATCTCCATGATGTGCTTCAACAGCATTTATAACTGCTGGACTTTCTTTATATTTCTTTAAAACTTCCACACCAATTTCAACGTGAGTTCCTTCCATGTCATGGTCTAAGGCTTTTCCAATATCATGCAATAAACCAGCTCTTCTTGCAAGCTTTGGATCTAATCCTAATTCTTCTGCCATGATTCTTGCTAAGTTTGAAACTTCTATAGAGTGATTTAGAACATTTTGTCCATAACTTGTTCTATATTTCAATTTTCCAATTAATTTTATTAAGTCTGGATGTAATCCCATAACTCCTGTTTCTAAAGTTGCTCTTTCTCCTTCTTCTTTAATAGTTTCTGCTAATTCTTCTTTAGCCTTCTCTACCATTTCTTCAATTTTTGATGGATGTATTCTTCCATCATCAATTAATTTTTCAAGAGCAATTCTTGCAACTTCCCTTCTTAAAGGATCAAATCCTGAAAGAACAACTGCTTCTGGAGTATCATCAATAATTAAATCAACACCTGTAAGTGTTTCTATAGCTTTAATATTTCTACCTTCTCTTCCTATAATTCTACCTTTCATATCATCATTAGGAAGTGATACTATTGAAACAGTAGTTTCTTGTGAATGGTCTGCTGCACATTTTTGGATTGAATATCCAATTATTTCTTTAGCCATCTTATCAGCTTGTTCCTTGAATTTTTGTTCCTTTTCTTTGATTAAAACAGCTTTTTCATTTGTTATTTGTTCATCAAGCTCTTTTAATAATTGTTCTTTAGCTTGTTCAGAAGTTAATCCAGAAATTCTTTCTAATTCTTCTCTTTGCATTGAAATAAGTTTTTCTAGATTTCCCTTTTCCGTTTCTAGTTCCTGTCTTTTTTGTTCGATTTCTTTTTCTTTCTTTTCCAAATTATCAGTTTTCTTATCGATATTTTCTTCTCTTTGGAACAATCTTTTCTCTTGGTTTTGTATTTCGCCTCTTCTTTCTTTAATCTCTTTATCTAATTCATTTCTTGCATTCATGATTTCTTCTTTTGCTTTAAATATTTCTTCTTTTTTCTTATTCTCAGCATCTTTGTTAGCATTTTCAATAATTTTCTTTGCTTCTTCTTCTGCACTTTGAATTTTAGATTCTGCTATTTTTTTTCTGTAAGCTACACCTACAAAAAAGAATATAACAGCAGAGATTACAATAGAAGCGATAATGATTAATGTATTCATAATCCCTCTACCTCTTTCTATTAAATTTTCAATGTACGTTGTAAATATATATATAAGTAAAGTTCCTTTAAAACGCTTTAAATTAGTTAAGTTACTTTACTTTTATGCTTCAGAAAAATTTTTGAATTTTCCTTACACAATAAACATTTTTAATATATTTTTACTCACAATATAATTTTATCTTTAATATGCAATACTGTCAAGGTCATTTATGTAAAATATTTTTTTTTGCATAAAAAAAGGTAATCAATATGATTACCTTTTTGTTTTAAAGAAATTTGCTTTTTTATCTTTCTTTATTATCAATTTCTTTCTTCATTCTAGCTAAAAATTCATCTGCATCTATTTGTCCAATATCTCCTTCTTTTCTAGATCTTACAGCTACAGCGTTTGCCTCTATTTCTTTGTCGCCAACAACTAACATATATGGTATTTTTCTTAATTGTGCTTCACGGATTTTGTAACCAATTTTTTCATTTCTATCATCAACTTCAATTCTTATACCAGCTTTTCTGTATTTATCTTCTATTTTTTTAGCATATTCTAATTGAGCATCAGAAATTGGTAATATTTTTGCTTGTGTTGGTGCAATCCATAGTGGTAAAGCTCCTTTTGTTTCTTCTAATAAGAATGAAATAAATCTATCTGAAGAACCTAAAATTGCTCTATGAATTACTACTGGTCTATGTGCTTTTCCATCTTCACCTATATATTCCAAATAAAATCTTTCTGGTAATGCAAAATCTAATTGACATGTTGGAATTGTTACATCATGATTTAATGCTGTTCTTATTTGTATATCAATCTTTGGTCCGTAGAATGCTGCTTCTCCTTCTGCTTCATAAAAATCAATATTTAATTCTGTTAATATTGCTCTTAATTGGCTTTCTGCTGTCTCCCACATTTCATCATTATCAATATATTTTTCTTTATTAGCTTTATCTCTTAATGATAATCTAAATTTAAATGCTGAAGCTGGGAATCCAAAATCTTTTTGATATACTTCAAATATTAAGTTTATAACTTTTCCAACTTCTTCTTTTATTTGGTCAGGTCTTACAAATAAATGAGCATCATTTTGGCACATTTCTCTAACTCTTTCTAGTCCACATACACTTCCACTTGCTTCATATCTAAAGTCATGTGCTAGTTCACCTATTCTTATTGGTAAATCCCTATATGAATGTAATTTATTTTTATAAATTAACATATGATGTGGACAGTTCATTGGTCTTAAAACCATTTCTTCATTATCCATCTTCATTACTGGGAACATATCTTCTTTATAATGATCCCAATGTCCACTTGTCTTATATAAATCAACATTTGCAAGTGATGGTGTATATACATGTTTATATCCAAGTTCTATTTCTTTATCTTGAATATATCTTTCTAG
>CALXVT010000034.1 GCA_944392175.1 uncultured Clostridia bacterium | reverse complement strand
GAAGGACTTAAGTCCTTGCCAGTAACAAGCCCTTATAGGGCTAGAGAAAACTACCCGTTGAACGGGTAGTTTTTTTATCTTATATTAATATTGTCTTCCCCATACTACCATTTTGCTGGCTGGTTTACCACAACATACACAAGTATCAGAAATATGTTCTTGTTCAAATGGTATACATCTTGATTTTGCTCCTGTTAAATCATGAATTTTTTCTTCACATTCTTCACTACCACACCACATTGCTTTAATATATCCTTGATTTTCATTAATATTCTTTTCAAATTCATCTAATGTTTTGGCTACTGTTGTTTTATTTACAACATTTTCTTGAGCCATTTTATACATATTTTTTTGAATTTCTTCTAATAATTCTGAAATTCTTTTATTTACATTATCTAAACTTACAGTTTCTTTTTCTAATGTATCACGTCTTACTAATACACATTGGTTATTTTCTATATCACGTGGTCCAATTTCTAATCTTACTGGCACACCTTTCATTTCCCAATAATTAAATTTATATCCAGGTGTATAATTATCTCTTACATCTATTTCTGTTCTAAATTCTTTCTTTAAATTATTTGCGATTTCTGTTGCTTTTTCTACAACTCCTTCTTTTTGTTGTGCTACAGGTACTACAACAACTTGAATTGGAGCAACTTTTGGTGGTAATTTTAAACCTCTATTATCACCATGTGTCATTATTATTCCACCTATTAATCTTGTACTTATTCCCCAAGATGTTTGATATGCATATTCTTCTTTTCCTTCTCTATTTTGGAATTTTACATCAAATGGTTTAGAGAAGTTTTGTCCAAAATAATGTGATGTTCCACCTTGCAAAGCTCTACCATCATGCATTAAAGTTTCTACTGTATATGTTGCTTCTGCTCCCGCAAATTTTTCTGACTCTGTTTTTTGTCCTCTTAAAACTGGTAATGCTAATAATTCTTCTAAAATATTTGTATATATATCTAACATTTTAAAAGTAAATTCTTTAGCTTTTTCTGCTGTTTCATGAATTGTATGTCCTTCTTGCCATAAGAATTCTCTTGAACGTAAAAATGGTCTTGTTTCTTTTTCCCATCTTAAAACATTACACCATTGATTATATAAAAATGGTAAATCTCTCCAAGAATTTAACCATTTAGAATACATATTACAGAAGATAGTTTCTGAAGTAGGTCTTACACATAGTCTTTCTTCTAATTTGCTTTCTCCACCTTCTGTTACCCAAGCTACTTCTGGAGCAAATCCTTCAACATGATCTTTTTCTTTATTTAATAAACTTTCTGGAATTAAAACTGGCATTGAAACATTTTTAACTCCACATTCTTTAAATTTTTCATCTGCATATTTTTGAATATTTTCCCATATAGCATATCCATATGGACGAATTGAAATAAATCCTTTTACATCTGTATAATCTGCAAGTTCTGCTTTTAATACGATATCTGTATACCACTTAGCAAAATCTTCCTCTATATTTGTTATATCTTTTACAAAATTTTTATTATCTCCCATAATTAACCTCCAATATTTATTTTTGTTCCTGATTTAAATTTTCTTCTGTACCCTTACCGGGCATTGGAGCCTCTTCTGGTTCTTCAAATTCATCTAGGACTATTTGCTCATTTTCATCCAATTTATATTTTGGAAGTTCTGGCAATTCTGCTAAACTACTATAACCAAATTTCTTTAAGAATTCATTATTTGTTTTATACATAACAGGTTTTCCCGGAGCATTCATTCTTCCTGCATCTTCTATTAATCCATATTCTAATAGCTTATACACTGCTCCATCAGAATTTACTCCTCTTATTTCTTCTATTTGTGATCTTGTTATTTTTGGATTATATGCAATTATTGCTAATGTTTCTAATGCTGCATTTGATAAATTTGGTTTATTTCTTTTATCTAAAATTGGATATATATAATTATAAAATTCTTTTTTGCTTGCCATTTGATAAGAATCTTCCATTCTTATTATTTTTATTCCTCTATTTGCTGCATTATAATCAGAAGCTAAACTATTTAAAATAGATATGGCTTCTTCTTCACTTAGCTCTAAGCTAGACATAAATTCTGTTATTTTAACTTCTCTTCCCGCAGCAAAAAGAATTGCTTCCATTGCAGCTTTTATAGTTTCTATATCCATATTAGCCTCCATTTAAAATTTATTTTTCTTCTTTTGTATTTTAGCAATTTTTGCCAATTATATCACAATTTACAGTCTCACGCAAATAAATTTAGTTTTTTCTTTTTTTCTCTTGACATGAACAACAAAAAATGTTATTATATATTTCGTCGAACAAATGGGTCAATAGCTCAGTTGGATAGAGCATTTGCCTTCTAAGCAAAGGGTCGGGGGTTCGAATCCCTCTTGGCTCACCATTATAAAAGCAGGAAAACGTTATTTTAATGTTTTCCTGTTTTTTGTTGTTTATATTGTATATTATACAAAAAAGCGGTTGGACTTTAATAAATTAGTCCAAACCGCTTTTTTAGAGAATCAAATGCATTTAACGTCGATTCGCCTTTTAATAAGGCGACTTAATCTTCGCACCTGCCAACCTTTTTTTCCGATGACAAGTCCCGGATTAGTCGGCTCGTAGATCTCTACCGGGCTTTTGTTGCATTTTCCCATATCAAAGACCACCACATAATTTGTGTCAATGAACAGGTTTGTGTGGTGCATCTGATGACTTGGATCTGCCAAGTCAAAGCCATAATGATCTGGAGGTGCTATAAGCCGATATAATCTTACCAGCTTGAGACAAATATCTTCTCTTTCGATTGTATATTCATCCCATCTGCCCTCATCCAATGTATCCATCTCACTCATGTGATACATTGTTGCGGCAGCTTTTCCTTTCAGCGCCTCCTTCGCCCAAACTAGGATTGCATCTTCGGCAATTCGTCTTTCGAACTCTTCAACCTTATTGTTTACAAGTTCTTCAAGTTTTCTTGCCGCCTCACGAGACTCTTTTGTTGGCCTTTCCACGCTTTTTCTCCCAACATATTCATATGACGGGAAAGCGCTCATAGAATTTTTTTCAAGATATACCGGGCCAGATACTTTTGTTGCTTCATAAGTATCTTCATCCCAATATACTAACATTCCATCTTCTTTTTTATATGGAATGTTCAATTCTTCAAGGATGCCAACAAGCGAAGGCCTAAGAATTGGCAAATCACTCATCGTCTTACCATTTTCACGAAAATAGTATTTTTTATTTCTGAAAATGATACACTCATCCGGAAGTCCTAACACGTTACATTTTTTTGGCATTGTCCGCATTTTTATTCCTCCTTTAATGCTTCAACAACGTTACTATCTTCAATTATACCATATTATGTTTACTTGGTCAATTAATTGGATTGTTTGCTATTTGATTTAAACACCATGTTCATATCCACCAATAACTTTTCCAGTATATTTATCAACATATACCTCGCAATTAGAAAATCCATCAGTAGTACTTAAATAAATAATATATGCATCTCTATAATATTCTGCCTGTCTATAATCACTTGCTGGTAAATATTTAAAATGATTATTTGGTCTTACCCTATCCTCTTCAATTTTTACTACTACTGGATAATCATTTTCTCCCCATTCTAAAGTATTTTCTCTATATTCTTGCCATGATTTTAAAGCCTCATCTTTTGTTATAGGCTCTAAACCTTCTGTTGAAGTATCTCCTCCTTCAAACTCTTCTAATAAAGGATCTTTTTCTATTTTTTGTAATTCAAAAGTATTTGTATCATATTCTCTTGGAATCATAAAAATCGTGCAAACTTTTTCAAAATCATCTTCATTTTCACTATCGTCAAAGTCTATTCTTAACTTATTATCTTGAAATTCAATTTCTGTAGGAATTATTTTTTCCATACTTATATTTTCAATTGCTGTAACTAAAATATAATAATCTTTAAAATCACTTTCAGTCATATAAATTATTTCTGGTAAATTGTTTTGGTATTCTACATATTCATCATAAGTATTAATTTTTATGTAATAAATTTTATTAGAATATTGCATTTTTTCTTCTTCTAACTTCCATAAGAAATTATTGGCAGAATCACTTCCTGGATTAAATTTTTTATAGCAACAACCACTTATATTTCTTAAATTATTTCTAGCTTCTATTTCATCTGCTTGTGCTTGTAATTCATTTAAATTTAAAGTATTGGTGTTTGTACTTATATTACTTTCAAAAATAAATAATATACAAGTAACTAATATCACAACTACTACACATATCAAAATTTTAAATTCTAATTTCATTGTTTTCTCCTTTTATCTATATTTAAAAAGACGAAGAATTTAATAACAAAATTTAAAAGTTATTTTTTCTCCGCCGCATAAAAATTATTCCTCTTCATCTTCGTTGTCTTTATCTTTCTCTTCTTTTTTCTTTATTTTAGGAATTACGATTTCTTTCTTTTTCTTTGTGTCTGGTTTTTCAATATCTAAATGATCATACACTGGTGATATTTCTAGTTCATCACCATTACCATTTACAACTTTTATTTCTTTATTTTCCTTATCCTCAGACATACTATCACCTCATCCCGAGTATATCTTAACATATGCTATTTTATTTTTCAAATATTTTTAATAATTTATCGTTTTTTAGTATTTGTTGTATTTTTTTGTTGTTTTTATGTCTATTTTGTGATTATCCACATAGTTATCCACATTATCCACCCTTTATTTTTAAGTAATTCGTGTTTTGTGTTTGTTTTTTATCCACATAGATTTTTCACATTCCACAATTTCCACATTTTATTTTCAACAACTAAAAGTATTAATTTATAAAGGTTTTGCGTTTTTATAAAAAAACTAATGTGAATATCTTTTTTATTATTTATGTATACTTGTAATATATTTTTTATTTTGAAACCTTTTTTTATTTTTTTTACTCATATATATTGGTGAATAAATATGATAAATATTGTTTTTATAAGATCTTATGATAACTATTCTAGAAAATTAATTAATTATATATCTTCTCATGCAATTGATATTAAATTCTATAATATATGTACCTCTATTGAAGAAACAAAAGAAATATTTGCATCTGATATTCCAAATATTATACTTTTAGATATCGATTCAAGACCTAAATGTTGCATTCATTATCTTAATAACCTTATAGATAATAAAGGTGAAGAATATATGAATTCAGTATTATTTCTTTCCAATACTAAATACCATTCTATTAATGTTGGAAATAAAATATTAAATATAAATTGTACTTTAAAATCTTCAGCTTTCAAAAATATTCTTGATGATATATATAAAATATACCATAAAAATAATATTGATAATAAAATAAAATTTATTTTAAAATATTTGCATTTTAACTTCTCTTATCTTGGTACAATTTATTGTTATGAAGCAATTAAATATCTTTGTAATTGCTCAAATCCTTATACTATTTCTTTAGAAAAATTTGTATATTCAAAAATTGCAATTAAATATAATAAAACTATAAATAACATAAAATGTAATATTATAAATTCAGTTAACTTAATGTTCTATGACTGCGACGAAAAAATTTTAATTGATTTTTTTAACGGTGATTTTGGAAAAAAACCAACTCCCAAAAAAGTAATTTATAAAATCATGGAAAAGATAAATCCCCCTAGTAACAAATCTACTAGAGGGTAAAGAGCCGGTGTATTTTTATTATCTTAATGTATAACTTAATGTAACATGTGCTTTACGATATGCTCCTGTCGGATTAGTCCACCCAGAAGCTGTATGAGCATCATAATAAATCTGTATAACATCTCCTTTAGAGACTTTCATCGAAGAAAATGCATACATATGTCCTTCACTGTATACAAAAGTTCCTGACTTTGATGTTCCTTTAGTTCTATTGTACACAGTTACATCGAGTGCTAAATGTCCAATTTCATCATTAGCATAAAATAAGCCATAAATCGATAAGGTACCTGATGATCCCATTGTTTTCCGTGGTGTCATATTAGTGTTGGTCATGTCAAATTCACCGACTTTATGTGTACCTGTTGTCCAAGTTTCAACTCCTGCTCTAGTTGAGATTTCATTATTATCAGAGTTTGCATATACGTCCAGTGCAGTAGTAGAAATAATTGTTGCTACCATGACTATTGCAACACAAATAGATTTTATTGTTTTCGTCATCCTATATCCTCCTTCGTTATTATAACAAACCGGCTCTTTTATCTAATCAAATATTATTAAAATATTTGTTAGATACAATACAGTATTATTGCCTAAAATTATATAATATCTCTTTACTTTTTATACATAAAGATAAAAAAGATAAAAATTAACTTCCTTTCCTTTCAAGTTCAATTTTTACTTCTTCTTTATAATCTGGTAAATTGATTTTTACACAAACTATAATATTATTTGAATTATTATCATATTTAGTTAAATCAAAAGTTTGCATATATGTAAATTCTCCATTAGGAAGATATTCTGTTTCAGAATCTTCAATATTGCTATTTAGTGGATAAAATTTTTCTCCTTTTTCATTCATAACATAATCATCATATGTTAAATCTCTCCATTCATTAAGTTCATTCATATACCATTCTGAAAATTTATCATATTTCTCATTTTTAATATCTTCTGAATCAGTTTCTTCATAAATTGGAGCTACAGTTGTATTAAATTTTATTCTAAAACCAGTATCATATAACAACGCTTCAGTAATATTTATATTTGGATTACTACAACTTTTTACTGAATAAACTTCTGCTTCTCTATTGTAAAACTTTTCTGGTACATCTAAATTTATGTTCCAAGTTCCTTTTAATACAAATTCTTTAGCCTCTGAATTATCCTTTTTAGTAAATTTAATCTGGTTAAAACTAATGTTAATTTTCTTACTCTTTGGATATAAACTTGAATAAAAATTATATACAAGTTTTATTGTATTTGTTTCTTCATCTTTTGATTTTACATACCAATTCGAACCACTATTTATATATTTTTCACTATTTAAATAATCACTTATATTATTATTTTTGCAATATTCCTCTAAAGTTGTTTCATTTTCACAATATAAAATATTATTATCTTCATCTGTTATAATTAAATCAGGTAAATTAACTCTTTCAACAGAATTTATATCAATAGTATTATCTAAATTAATATCAAAAACAAAGTTCAAATTAAAGTCATCCATTAAGAAGTTCTCTACTTTTACTTTGGTATTATTTGAATCTATATAATCAATATTTGGTTCTTCTATATAATTGTTTTCTATAGCTTTTGTCAATCCATTGCTATCATTAAATAAATTTTTCATTCCATTTATTATATCTTTTGCATATACAATTCCTGTTGTAACTATTATTAAAGAAGCTGCAATAGAAATTATCTTAGAATATTTATATTTATGATATTTTTTACTTTTTAAAGCTGTTCTTATTGCTTTTTCATATCCATTTGGTTCACTAATAGGTTGTTTAAGAAGATTAGTAATATATTCGTCAATATTTTTCATTTTAAAGCCTCCTTTTTTTCTATTTCATTCTTTATTTTCTGCCTTGCTCTATACAAATTAGTTTTTACTGTATTTTTATTCATTTTAATTATTTCTGAAATTTCTTCTACAGAATATCCTTCCATATAATAAAGAAGTATTACAATTCTTTCATCATATTTTAGATTCTTAATTAAAGAATAAAAATTCATATCATTCTCTACATCCTCATTATTATTTCTTGCAATAATACTGTTGATATTTGTTTCTTCCAAAGAAATATCTTTTTTTGATTTTCTTTTATAAAATTTATTACATTTGTTAATTAATATTTTTATTACCCACATCTTTAATTTCTTTAAATCTCGTAATTGTTTAATTGATTTATAAGCTTCTATCATTGTTTCTTGAATTATGTCATCTATATCGTTTTCGTTTATTATTCTTGTTTTTGCAACTTTATATAATTCATTTCGTATGCTTAAAATTATTTCTGTAAAAGCTTCTTTATCACCTTTTTGTGCTCTTTTTATTAGTTCTTCCACTGTATTTACCTCCTATCAATATGTACATATTAGATATCTACTTAAAAGAGTATTTTTATTTAACGATAGGTTTCATTTTATAAGAACAAAAGCAGACATTAATTATTTTGACGCTATATATAATCTCAGAAAGTAGGCCTCTTTATTGGAATATTCACATTTGTCTTTTCTAGTAAAAAAAAGAGAAAAGGGTTATTCCTTTTCTCTAACTTGTTATTTCTGCAAAATATTCATTTATTCTAATTATTAGTTCTTGTTTTACTTCTTCTAATGTCATTCCTTCAACTTGTGCTCCGGCTAGTGTTATATGTCCACCACCACCAAGTTTTTCAAGTATTAATTGAACATTTATATCTCCTATAGATCTACCGCTTATGCATATTTTATCTCCAACATTACCTAAAACAAATGATGCTGTAATATCTGATATAGTTAATAATTCATCTGCTGCCTTTGCACAAATTAAGTTTGCATCTTTATCTTCTTTTTCGTATATTGCAATAGCTATAGAATTGTCTAACATTTCTGCATGTTTTACTATATCTGCAATTACATTATAACTATTTAAATCACTTTGGAACCATTTCTTTACTTTTATAATATCAACACCACATCTACGTAAATATGCTGCAGCTTCAAAAGTTCTTACACCAGTTTTAAAAGTAAAGTTTTTAGTATCAACCATGATTCCACCATATAAGCCTTCAACTTCTATAGGTTTTAATTTAATTTTAACATCAGTATATTGCAAAATCTCTGTTACAAGTTCTGCTGCTGAAGAAGCATATACCTCTTGGAATGTAAGAGTAGCATTTTCTATATAATCTGTACTTCTTCTGTGATGATCTATAATTACAACTTGACTAATTTTTTCTAATAATTCTGGTACTTCTACATAATTCTTTTTATGAGTATCAACAATTACTAGTAAAGTTTTATTTGTAATTAAATCTAATGCTTCATTTTTATTAATTATTATTTCTTTATATTCTTCATCTTTTTCTAGTTCTTCTATAAATTTCTTTAATGTCATTCCCTCTGTGTTATTTACAATATATGCATCTTTGTTTAAAGTTTTAACTAATCTATATATACCTAAGCTTGATCCCATAGAATCTATATCACCATTAGAATGTCCCATAATAAGAACGTTATCTGATTCTTCTATTAAATTTTCTAAAGCATGTGCAACAATTCTAGCTTTAACTTTAGTTCTTTTTTCAACTTCTTGTGTTCTTCCACCAAAGAATACATATTTTTCATTTTCTCTAACAACAGCTTGGTCTCCACCTCTTCCAAGTACTATATCCATACTTGCCAAAGCAGATTTATATTTTTCGTAGTTCGAATCCCCATCTGTTGAAATCGCTATACTTAATGTTAATTGTAATCCCGCTTCGATATTTATTTCCTTTATTTTATCAAGGATTTCAAATTTATTTTCTTTTAATTCTGATAAATATTTATGTTCAAAAACATATACGAAAGTATTTCTTTCAGTTTTTACTACTATACCACCTGTTGATGCTGCCCAATCATAAATTGCTTTTTCTACCTCTGCTATAACTTGTGGTCTATTTTCAACATCAATTCTTTGCATTATTTCTTCATAATTGTCAATCATTAAAATACCAACACAAGTCTTTGCATCTTCGTATTTCTTTTTGTCTTTTACCGATTGAGTAATATCAATAAAATATAATATTGTAATATATTCAGATTTTTCGCTATGCTTTGATCTAATATATTCACCAAGCATTTTGTAAATTTTATTTCCTACGTGAACTATTTTTGTAATTGTTTTTTGCTTTTTGTCATGCTCATTTTCTATATCCTGTTTTATTTCTTCTAATATGTCTATTAAATAATTGTTTATATCAACATTTGCAAATTCATAAACAAATTTTGAACTTTTCCAAACAACATTACCATTTGTTTCAATTATTATTAATGGAAATGGTGAATTAATAAGTGATTTTTTAGCAGTACCATCCATAGTCATCGTTAAGTTCTGAATTTGTCTAGACATTTCTGCATTTCTTTTATTGTTAGTCCAGTATGAATAAATTACAAGTAAAATGTAAAAAATTATTCCTGGAACTATAAACATTGGTTTATTTATACATATAAAAATTATTAGAAGTGCTATAATGGCCAAATATATTTTTGTTCTTGAAGTTATTTTTTCAAGAAATCTATTATTATTCAGCATACAATATCTCCTTTATTTTCTTATAATTTTCCTATTTAATTGTACGCTAAATTACAGTTATTGTCAACTTTTTTTGGCATTTTGAACTTTAGGGACAGTCCTTAATTTTCATTTAGTTTACATAGTTAATGTGCCGTTTGGTGTATTTACTATTGTTAATATATCTTCTTCTTTTCCATTTGCTGCATTTATATATACTAAAAAGTCTGTTCCATCAACTGTTCCTTTAAATTCCCAGCATAATATTTCTGTCTTGTATTCTGTTGGAATTACGGCTAATCCTTCTGATTTTATATCTAAATTTTTATTTAATTTTTCTTTTGCTTGTTCTTTACTTATTTTTGGACTTTCTAAACTTCTTTCTGTATGTGAATTTAAATACCCTTGTGTTTCTATTCCTAATATTTCTCCATTATCTAAGGCTATTTTTAATTTTATTAAATCAGGATACATTGTTATATCATTTTGGACATATGCATAGTTGACTGTCATTATTCCCTCTTCTTTTATATAATAAGTTGCTTTCATATTTTTATATCCTTTTTCTTCTAAATATCTTATTCCTAATTCCTTAGCAGTTTCTTCATCAATATTTTCTGATTCGACATTTCTATCAAAATTGCTATACAATATATGTCCACCTTTTTTAGTTATTGATATGCTTACATCACTTGCATTTTCTTCATCTTTTAATTTTATTGTAAAGTCAAACGTTGGTATATCGGCATTTTCTGAAAAGGAATTAAAATTTATTTCTTCTATTCTATTATTTCCTACAAATTCACTAGCAATACTTTTTGCTTTTTCTTCGTCTATATCATCACCTGTTAGTCCAACTTTATCAGCTCTTGTTATATGTTCTGAAAATGCTCCGTCGTAAATTAATCCTGCATATTCATGAAATTCTTGTTCTATATTTTTAAAACTGTCTTTTGAAATATTACTAACTTCTCTTGCAAAAACGCTACTTCCTTTACTTGCAAGCTCTCCCCATTTTACTCTTCCATTATTTATATCATTTGACAATTGATTTAATACGTTTTCTAGATTAACACTGTATTCATGTAATTCTTTTAAATTATCTAAATCTTCCTGTGTTAATGATTCATTATTAATATTTTTTCTTGATAATGAATAACTATAATCACTTACTTGATTTAAAAATTTTGATGTGTTTTCTAATTCATTACTACTTATTGGTAGTTGAGATAAATAAGTTTGTGCTAAATTTGCTTCTTTCCATACATTTGTTAATGTTTCTGCACCATGTTCTGGACTTGTAGATATAAGTGATTTTCCTAAATAATTTTCTACATTTTGCACATAATCTACTAATTCATAAAATGCTTGGTTATATGAATTTTCTGAAGCTTGTCTATATTCTGTTTGTTTTTTGTAAATTACTAATGCTAAAATTGCGATTATTGATATTAAAACAACTATTATTGTTAGCATATGTCTATCTTTTAATCTATCTTTCCAATCAATAACCTTTTCTTTTATATTCATATTTTCATTCCTCTCTTTCTTTTTTGGATAATATATTTATTTTTTATAGATAACTATACACTACACCTTTTTTAGTAAATCTACTAAATATATTTATTTACAAAATCTATGTTTTCCTATTTGTTTTATTAAAGGTCTAGACCAAATCCATTTATTGGTAGCTGTATCTGGATTAAAATAATATATTGCTCCTCCCGTTGGATCCCAGCCGTTTAAAGCATCTTGAGCAGCCTTATATACTGTAGAATCTTCCGCTATAGGAACATTTATCTGGCCATCTGACACAGCTGTAAAAGCACCTGGCTCATAAATTACTCCAGCTATTGTATTTGGGAAGCTAGAACTTCTTACTCTATTTAAAATAACCGCTCCAACTGCAACTTGTCCTTCGTATGGTTCTCCTCTAGCTTCACCATTAATTGCTCTAGCCATTAGTTGTAAGTCAGATGTTGAACTAGCGCTTGCAGCATAAGATTTATTTCCATCATCTTCCGAATTAATTAAATAAATTCCACAAATAATAAGTAATGTAATAAACATAAGAGCTAATATTTTATAATAATTTTTCAAAATATTTCCTCCTAACTTAATTCTTTTTAAATATTTTGTGTAAAAATTCCATATTTATTCAATTATTCCTATGAAAAAAATTTTTCTTGTGATAAAATGTTCAAAACGAAATAAGAAATGGAGATTAAAATGAAAAAAGTTTTAATTTTTTACGCATCTTATGGAGGTGGACATTTGTCTGCTGCTAATTCTATAAGAGAATGTATAATTAGTAATTATCCAGATATTAATGTTGAAATGATAGATTGTATGAAATATGTAAATAAACATTTTGAAAAATTAACTACTGCTGCTTATAAAGAAATGGCAAAAAAAGCACCATGGGCATGGGGAACAATTTATTACACCTCACAAAAAGGCCCTATTGCTGAAATAAGTAGTACCTCTAATAAAATACTTGCACACAAATTAAATAATTTATTACAAGAATTTAAACCTGATTTAATAATTTCTACACATCCATTTGCTAGCCAAATGTGTAGTTATTTAAAAAAGCATCATAAAATAGAAGCTAAAATTGCGTCTATTCTTACAGATTTTGCTCCACATGAGCAATGGTTAGTTGGTAAAAAATGTATTGATTATTTTTTTGTTGCACATAATAAAATGAAAGAAGACTTAATTAAGAAAAAAGTACCAGCTGAAAAAATATATGTAACTGGAATCCCTTTATCGAAAAGATTTTTAATGCATTATAATAAAGATGAAATTTTAGAGCAATTTGGTTTAAAAAAAGATAAAAGGACTATTCTTTTCTTTGGTGGAGGAGAATTTGGTTTAGGAAAAAGTAAAACTTTAAAAGTATTAAGTTCGCTTTTAAATGATTTTGAAAACCTACAAATAGTTGCAATTTCAGGTAAAAACCAAAAGATGAAAAACAAATTCGAGGAACTAGTAAATAATTCAAATATGCCTGAAGATGTTAAAATTATAGAATATACAAATCATGTACCTGAACTTATGAGTGTTGCTGATTTAGTTGTTACAAAACCTGGTGGTCTTACTTCATCAGAAAGTTTGGCCTCTGGTCTTCCAATAATAGTTATAAATCCAATACCTGGTCAAGAAACTCAAAATGCTGAATTTCTTGAATCTAAAGGTGCTGGAATATGGATTAAATCTAGTAGTAACATAAGCGAAATTTTACATTCACTTCTGAATGATCCAGAAAAATTTAAACAGATGAAAATAAATTCTAGACTTTTAGCAAAAAAATATTCAACTCAGGATATTTGTAAAATATTATTAGGTTAAATTTTGGAGGTTTATAATGGCACAAAAGATTGAAGAATATGATGTAAAAAAAGAATATGGAGATTTAGCTCTAACTAAAAAAGCTGACTTTATCTCTAAACATAAGATAAATATGACTGGTTTAACTACTTCTCAAGTAGAGGAGAATCAAAAAAAATATGGTGAAAATCAAATAAGTGGTGCTAAGCCTAAGCGCTGGTATCACTACTTTTTCGAAAGTTTATTTAGCCCTTTTAATGCTATTTTGTTAGGAATTTCACTTGTTTTAATTTATACAGATATAGTTTTACCAGCAAATCCTAATCCAGCAAATATAATCGTAATTATTTGCTTAGTTTTAATTAGTACATTTTTGGAATTTTTTGAGGAATTCCGTTCTAACAAAGCTGCAGAAAAGCTAAAAGAACTTGTTCAAACAAAAGGTACTGTTATAAGAAATGGTGAAAAAGTAAAAATCCCATTTAAAGAATTTACTGTTGGAGATATTGTATCTTTATCTGCTGGTGATATGGTTCCAGCTGATTTAAGAGTTTTAGAAGCAAAAGATTTATTTGTTGGTCAATCTTCTATTACAGGTGAATCTGATTCTATAAAGAAATTACCAGATACCGAAATGGAATCTATAGATGATTTAGAAAGTATTACAGACTTAGATGATATTTGTTTTATGGGAACAAATATCATTAGTGGTTCTGCAAAATGTGTTGTAGTAAAAGTAGCTGATGATACTTATTTTGGACAAGTTGCTCACTCAATTACAACGGGAAAACCTAAAACAGAGTTCCAAAAAGGAATAGAAAATATTAGTAAATTATTAACTAAATTTATGATTTTTATGATTCCACTAACATTTATAGTAAATGTTTGGAAACATGATTTATTAACAGCATTTACATTCTCCGTTGCTATAGCAATAGGAATTACACCTTTATTACTACCAGTAATTCTTTCATCTTGTTTATCTAAAGGTGCTGTAAGAATGTCAAAAAAGAAAACTATTGTAAAAAAATTAGATTCTGTTGAAAGTTTTGGATCAATGAACGTTTTTTGCACAGATAAAACAGGAACTTTAACAGAAGATAAAATTGTACTAGAAAAATATTTAGATATAAATGGTGATGAAGATATTGGTGTCTTAGAAGATGCATTTTTAAATTCTTATCATCAAACAGGATTAGATGGAAATATAGATAAAGCGGTTATTGCTCGTGCTTTAGAAAATGGATTAGAGCATTTAAAAGATGATTATGCAGTAGTTGATGAAATTCCATTTGATTTTACTAGAAGAATGTTATCAGTTATAGTGACAGATAAATCAAGTCATTTAAAAATGATTACAAAAGGAGCTGTAGAAGAAATTTTAAATATTTGTACAAAAGTTTCATACAAAGATGAAATTTCTAATATTACTCCTGCAATAAAGAAAAATATTTTAAAAATTTCTACAAACCTTAATAAGGAAGGTTTAAGAGTTATAGCAGTTTGTGAAAAAGATGTTACAGGCAAAGCAAATTTTGATTTGTCTGATGAGTCAAATATGATTCTTACAGGATTTATAGGATTTTTAGATCCTCCAAAAGAATCTGCCGCTACTGCAATTAAACGTATGAATGAAGCTGGTATTAGAGTTATCGTTCTTACTGGAGATAATGCAGAAGTTACTGGCTGTATTTGTAAAAAAGTTGGAATTAAAACAAGTAAAATAATACTTGGAAGTGAAATTGATAAATTACCTGATAGTGGTGTAATTAGACTTTTAAAAAGGAAACACAATGTATTTGCTAAATTATCACCAATTCAAAAAGCTAGAATAATTCGTTTATTAAAACAAAGTGGAAATGTAGTTGGATATATGGGTGACGGAATTAATGATACACCTTCTCTTACAAATGCTGATGTTGGTGTTTCAGTAGATACAGCTGTTGATATTGCTAAAGAAACTGCAGATATTATATTGCTAGAAAAAGATTTAAATGTATTATTAGATGGTGTTACAGAAGGCAGAAAAACATTTTCTAATTTACTAAAATATATTAAACTTGCTGTAAGTTTTAATTTTGGCGAAGTTACATCTGTATTAATAGCAAGTATTTTACTACCTTTCTTCCCTATTACACCAATACAATTACTTGTACAAAGTTTATTATATGATATTGGGCAATTAACATTACCTTTCGATAATGTAGATAGTGAAGCTTTAAAGAAACCTAGAAAATGGAGTATTAAAGCAATTCAAAAATTTATGATTGCAATGGGTCCTTTAAGTTCATGTTTTGATTTAATTGTATTTGCAACACTTTGGTTTGTATTTGGATTAGGTCCAAATGATGCAGCATTATTCCAAACAATATGGTTCTCATATGGAATTATATCTAATTTATTTGGAATGCATGTTATTAGAACATCAAAAGTTCCATTTATACAAAGTACTGCTGCTAAACCAGTGTATATGTCATCAATAATAGTATCATTACTTGCAATATTAGTTCCTTTTACACCATTAGGATCTGCAATTGGATTAGTAGAAATCCCATTAAGATTTATGGCATTAATATTTATAACACCAATTGTATACTGTATAATTGCTCAATTTGCTAAACATAGATATATTAAAAAATATGGTGAGTGGTTATAATAATATTTTAAAGAAAGTGTCTTAAAATATGACTCCGAAAGGCAAAAATCCAGCTCAATAAGAGTTGGATTTTTTGTTTCTTAGTCTCCTATTTTAGGACACTTTTTTATGTTTTTCCCTATTTATTCGAAAATAGCTATGTAAAACAAGGACTATTCCTAATCACTATATCTCTATTCTCTCTTTTCCTACTATTTCTTCAAATTCTTTTAAAATTTCATCTGTAAAGAAAATAGCTCCACATGGTTTTAGTTCTCCATCTTCCATAATTTGTACTGGCATATTATTTCTATCACCATGAAAGAATCTTATTATTCCTCTTAATTTATCTTTTTCTGGTTCTTCCATTCCATTTATATCTATTGTTAAGATTTTTCTAGAATTTTCTCCAAATGGTTTTATTGTTCTTGCAACAATTTTAGGCTCATCATCTTCTCTTATACTTAGTCTTCCCTCTACCATTACAATGCTCTCTTCTACCAAGTATTTTGATGATTCATTATAACAATTTTCAAATACTATTATTTCTATTGTGCCATATAAGTCTTCAACTGTTACAAATGCCATTATTGTATTATTTTTTGTGTATTTTTTCTTTACACTAGTAATAATTCCCGCATATTTTACAAATTGTCCATCTTTATATTCATTTTTTCTTGCAATGAATTCTCCCTCATCCAATACTGTTGATTGTAGGTTTGCAAATTCTTTAAGCTTCATAGAATTAATATTTGTTTCACTTTCAATTTGAGTTCTTAACTTTTCAAGTGGATGACCTGATATATATATTCCAAGCATTTCTTTTTCCATTGAAAGTAAATCTTTTTCTGAAAGCTCTTTTTGTTCATTAAATGTATATTTAAGTTCATTCACATTGTCTTCAGGAGCTGCTAAATCAAACATTGTTACTTGTCCTGCAAAACTTTTTCTATTTGTATCTTGAATTGTATCCAATATTCCCTCAAAAGAAGCAAGTAATGTTGCTCTTGTTTGTTCAAATTCGTCAAATGCTCCAGCTCTTATTAAACTTTCTATACATTTTTTATTTACAGTTTCATTTTTCATTCTTTCGCAGAAATCTGTAAAGCTTTCATATGGTCTATTTTCTTCTCTTTCTTTTACAATAGAATTTACAGCTCCAATTCCAACATTTTTTACACTTCCTAAACCAAATCTTATTTTTCCATTATCAACTGTAAATTTTGTAAAACTTTTATTAATGTCTGGTTTTAATATATCTATTTTTAGTCTTTTACATTCATCAATATACATTGGAATTTTATCTAAATTTCCTAAATAGCTATTTAATGTTGCTGCCATAAATTCTTCTGGATAATATGCTTTTAGATATGCTGTTCTATATGATACAACCGCATAAGCTGCTGCATGGCTTTTATTAAATGCATATTTGGCAAACTCTGCCATTTCATCAAATATTTTGTTTGCAGATACTTCATCTATTCCATTTCTTACACAACCCGGAATAACTACATTTCCATTTTCATCTGTTTGACCATGAATAAAATATTCTCTTTCTTTTGCCATTACATCTAGTTTTTTCTTACCCATGGCACGTCTTACTAAGTCAGCTCTTCCTAATGAATATCCTGCCAAATCACGAACTATTTGCATAACTTGCTCTTGGTATACCATACATCCATATGTAACTTTTAAAATTGGTATTAATGATGGATGTGTATATTCTGCATGTTCTGGATCTTTTTTATTTTTTATATATCTAGGTATTTGATCCATTGGACCTGGTCTGTATAAAGAAACTCCAGCTATAATATCTTCCAAACAGTCTGGTTTTAATTCTTTCATAAAGTTTGTCATACCTTGGCTTTCAAATTGGAATATACCAACAGACTCACCATTTTGCCATAATTTATATACTTTAGGATCATTCATGTCTTTATCAAATTCGACATCAATTTCCCTATTTTCTTTAACTAAATTTATTGCATCTTGTATAACTGTAAGTGTTCTAAGTCCTAAAAAGTCCATTTTTAGAAGTCCTAGTTCTTCTAATGTCGTCATTATAAATTGTGTTGATATTTGTCCATCTCTTACATATAAAGGCACATATGTATCTACAGGCTCTTTTGTTATAACTATACCACAAGCATGTGTTGAAGCCTGTCTTGGCATACCCTCTAGTGCCATTGCAATGTCTAGCATTTTATGAATTTCGTCATCTGTTTCGTATAAATCTCTTAGTTCCTTATTTTGCTCCATTGCTTTTTTTATTGTAATATGAAGCTCATTTGGTATCATTTTTGCCAATTTATCACATTCTGCATACGGCATATCTAATGCTCTTCCAACATCACGAATTACCATTCTAGCAGACATAGTTCCAAAAGTAATAATCTGTGAAACATGGTCTTTACCATATTTTCTTTCCACATAATCTATTACTTCTCCTCTTCTTTCATAGCAAAAGTCTACGTCAAAATCAGGCATACTTATTCTTTCTGGATTTAAAAATCTTTCGAAAAGCAAATTATATTTCATTGGATCAATATCCGTAATTCCTATGGCATATGCTAAAATTGAACCTGCTCCTGAACCACGTCCTGGGCCAACTGGTATACCTACTGATTTTGCATAGTTTATATAATCCCAAACTATTAAATAATAATCTACATAGCCCATCTGTGAAATAATCTTAAGCTCATATGCAGCTCTATCTAATATTTCTTGTGAAGGATTTTCACCATATCTTTTCTTTATACCATCATCACATAATTTTTTAAAATAATCATAATGTGTAGCATATTCTGGTGGCACATCATAATTAGGTAGAATTGTATGTCCAAATTCAAATTCAACATTACATTTTTCGGCTATTTTTACTGTGTTTTCTATAGCATCTGGAAAATTTTTAAAATATTCAGACATTTCTTCTGGTGATTTTACATATAGTTCATCTGTTTCAAATCTCATTCTATCTTCATCTGTCATACGTTTTCCAGTTTGTATACAAAGCAATACTTCGTGATTATATGCATCTTCCTTTTTTAGATAATGAGCATCATTTGTTGCAACAATTGGAATATCCAATCTTCTTGCAATTTGAATTATCTTTTGATTAACCATTACTTGTTCTTTTACACCATTATTTTGTATTTCTAAGTAATAATCATCTCCAAATACATTCTTATGCCATTTTGCAACATTTTCAGCCTCTTCTATGTTTCCATTTAATATTGCTTGACTTACGCTTCCCGCTAAACATCCACTTAAACAAATTATTCCTTCGTGATATTTTTCTAGTATTTCTAAATCTATACGAGGTTTATAATAATAACCTTCTGTAAATCCTAAAGAAACTAATTTACTTAAATTTTGATATCCTTTATTATCTTTTGCAAGCAATATCAAATGATAATATTTTTTATCTTGAGGTTCTTTATCAAATCTCGTTCGTGAAGCTACATATACTTCACAACCAATTATTGGCTTGATACCTTCTTTTTTGCATGCTTTATAAAAGTCAATAACACCATACATAACACCATGGTCTGTTATTGCCATTGCTTTCATTCCTAGTTCTTTTGCTCTTACTGGCAAATCTTTTATTCTATTTGCTCCATCTAATAAACTAAACTCACTATGTAT
>CALXVT010000033.1 GCA_944392175.1 uncultured Clostridia bacterium | reverse complement strand
ATTTTTGGAACAGATTTTTCTTTCGATATAGAAATTAGATTAGGTGCAGGTGCATTTGTTTGTGGTGAGGAAACAGCGCTTTTAGAATCTATAGAAGGAAGAAGAGGTCAACCACGTGTTAAACCTCCATATCCAGCAAATTCTGGTTTATGGGGCAAACCAACATTAATTAACAATGTTGAAACATATGCAAATATTACAAGAATTATCTTAAATGGTGCTAAATGGTATGCAAGTATAGGAACAGAAAAATCTAAAGGAACTAAGGTTTTTGCTTTAGGAGGAAATGTAAATAATATAGGATTAGTTGAAGTACCTATGGGAACAACTTTAAGAGAGATTGTTTTTGATATAGGTGGAGGAATACCAAATGGTAGAGAATTTAAAGCAGCTCAAACGGGTGGACCTTCTGGTGGATGTATACCAAAAGAACATTTGGATACACCAATAGATTATGAATCACTTTCAAGCATTGGTTCTATGATGGGATCTGGTGGATTAATTGTTATGGATGATTCTAAATGTATGGTTAATATTGCTAAATTCTATTTGGACTTTACAGTTAGCGAAAGTTGTGGTAAATGCACACCTTGTAGAATTGGTACTAAAAGAATGTTAGAAATATTAGAAAGAATGTGTGAAGGTACTGCAGAAGAAGATGATTTATACAAACTAGAAAAATTAGCATTAAATATTAAAAAATCTGCAATCTGTGGACTTGGTCAAACAGCTCCAAATCCAGTTTTAAGTACTTTAAAATATTTTAGAGATGAATATATGGAACATATTAAATATAAAAAATGTAGAGCTGGTCAATGTAAAGCATTAGCAAATATAGAAATAGATCCAGAAAAATGTAAAGGTTGTGGTATTTGCAAGAGAAATTGTCCTGTTAATGCAATTACAGGAGAGCCAAGACAGCCACATAAAATTGATTCAGATGTATGTATTAAATGTGGTACTTGTGTTGATAAATGCCCATTTAAAGCAATTATGAACTAAGTGTAACAATGTTTTAAAGCCTATGTTAGAAGGGAGAATATAGATGGAAGAGAATTTAGTAACATTAAAAATTGATGATAAAGAAGTTAAAGTAAAACAAGGTACAACTATTTTGCAAGCTGCAAAACAAGCTAATATAGATATCCCAACATTATGTTTCTTAAAGGATATTAATGAAGTTGGAGATTGCAGAATGTGTATTGTAGAAGTTGAAGGTAGAAAAGGTTTTGCAACTTCATGTATTCAAAAAGCAGAAGAAGGTATGGTTGTACATACACACTCACCAGCAGTTATGGAAGCTAGAAGAGTTATATTAGATTTAATATTATCTAATCATCATCGTGATTGTTTAACATGTAGTCGTAATGGTAATTGTGAATTACAAGCATTAGCTATGAAATTTAATGTTCAACATGTTGAATTTGAAGGTGAAATGACAGAACATAAAGTAGATGATAAATCACCTGCAATAATGAGAGATTTTAATAAATGTATTTTATGTAGGAGATGTGTTGCAGCATGTAAAAATGTACAAGAAATTGGAGCTATAGATTGTATAAATAGAGGTTTTGAGTCTTGTATTTCTACAGTTGGTGACCATAGTTTAAATGATGTAAACTGTACATTCTGTGGACAATGTATTGAAGCTTGTCCAACAGGTGCTTTAAAAGAAAAAGAATATATTAAAGATGTTTGGAGAAATTTAAAAGATCCAGATGTATATACAGTTGTCCAAACTGCTCCTGCTGTTAGAGTTGCATTAGGAGAGGAATTTGGAATGCCTATTGGAACAAATGTAACAGGTAAAATGGTATCAGCTTTAAAGAGCTTAGGTTTTGACAGAGTTTTTGATACAAATACTGGTGCAGATTTAACAATAATGGAAGAAGCAAATGAATTTGTTGAGCGTTTTTCTAAACAAGAATGTTTACCTATGATTACATCTTGTAGTCCTGGTTGGGTAAGATTTGCAGAAAAGAATTATCCTGATTTATTAGGTCATTTATCAAGTTGTAAATCTCCACATCAAATGTTTGGAGCAATGGTTAAATCATATTATGCTAAAAAATATAATATTGATCCAAAGAAAATATGTATGGTTTCAGTAATGCCTTGTATTGCAAAAAAATATGAGTGCCAAAGAGAAGAAATGGAAGTAGATGGCCTTCGTGATGTAGATTATGTAATTACAACAAGAGAATTATCTAGAATGATAAAACAAGCAAATATAGAGTTTACACAATTACAAGAAGATGTATTTGATGAACCAATGGGAGAAGCTACAGGTGCAGGAGCAATCTTTGGAACAACAGGTGGTGTTATGGAAGCAGCTTTAAGAACTGCAGCAGATACATTAGAAGGAAAAGATTTACCACAATTTGAATATACTGCAGTAAGAGGTGGTAAAGGTAGAAAAGAAGCAACTGTAGAAATTGCAGGGAAGAAAATAAAAGCAGTTGTAGTAAGTGGCTTAAGTAATGCAAGAAAAGTAATGGATGAAATAAGAGACGGAAAAGCAGATTATCAATTTGTAGAAATAATGGCTTGCCCAGGAGGATGTGTAATGGGTGGAGGTCAACCTATAAAAAGTTCTAAGATAAGAAGCGAAGTAGATGTTAGAAAATTAAGAGCAGATGCTTTATATACTATAGATGAAAAGAGTGTAATAAGAAAATCACATGAAAGCCCAGTTATGAAGCAAATGTATGCAGAATTCTTACAAAAACCAGGAAGTGAAATAGCACATAAATATTTACATACACATTATTCAGCAAAAAAGATGTATGACATTTAAAATTATTTGAACCGTTCTTTAGAATTGGAGGACGGTTCTTTAAAACCATATTTGGAAAATAAAAGGAGTAACTTATGAAAAAGAAATTACTAAGTATTATTTTAATAATTATAGCTATTACAGGAATTGGAATAAATACATTTGCTTTTGTTTTACCTGGATACCAATATCGATTAAAAATGAATGAATATAGCAGTAATATAAAAATAATAATAGCTGTTTTAATAGTTTTAATAATACTTATGATAGTAACAAATATTATTTTTAAAAAGAAGAAATTCCAAAAAGTAATTTTAATTGTTGAATTTATTGCAATTATTATATCTTCTGTTTTAGCTGCTAGTAACTTAGTAGCATATATGGAACAAAAGAATATTTATGATAATACAATGGAAAAATATTACGATGAAAGTAATGGTCCAACATTTTAATTATATAATAGGAGAGTATAAATTATGAATACTGAATATGAAATTAGAGTATTAGAAATTGATAAAGAGAAGCTAATAAAAAAACTTGAAGAACTTGGTGCAGAATTTAAAGGAGATAACGAGCAAAAAAGATTTGTATATGATATTATTCCAAAAGAAGATGGTAAATGGATTAGATTAAGAACTAATGGAAAAAAGACAACTCTTACATTTAAAAATGTTGTAAAAACTACAATTGATGGTACTAAAGAATTAGAAATAGAGGTTTCTGATTTTGAAAAAACGAATGAGTTATTAGAAAATATGGGAATTAAAAGTAAAGGATATCAAGAAAACAAAAGAACACAATATGTTTTAAATGGTGTAGAAGTAGATATAGATTCATGGCCAATGATTCCAACTTATGTAGAAATAGAAGGAAAAAATGAGGAAGAAGTAAGGAATACTTTAGATTTACTTGAACTTCCAAAAGATAATGTTACAGCTTTAGATGTAGATAGTGTATACAAAAAATATGGAATAGATTTAGAAAATATTAAAGTATTAAAATTCTAAAATTCGATAAATTACGAGGAGAGGAAGATAATGTCAAAATATAATAAATATATTCAATATGAAGAAGAAATGCCAAATCCATTAGCAGAAGGAGAGCAAGTATTATGGAGTGCAAAACCAAAAAGATCAGCTTTTATAATTAATAATATAGTAAGAATGATGCCTGTTGCACTTATTTGGTTATTATTTGATTCTTTTATAATATATGTTTTTATAAGTACAGGAAAAATTAAGGAAATGGTACTTCCTATTATAATATTTTTTGCATTTCATTTATTGCCTGTATGGATATGGCTAGGAAATATTTTAACTGCAAGTAAAAAATGGAAAAATACAAAATATTATGTAACAGATAAAAGAATAATTATTCAAACAGGAATCATTGGAGCAAGCTATGATACTATTTATTACAAGGACATAAAAAATGTAAGTTTAAAAATAGGAGTAATAGATAAGCTGTTAAAAGTAGGAGATATATACATTGATACTGGAAATACTACATTAACTAATAGTGGTACTAAAAAGTTATATATGACTATATTAGATATAGAGAAACCATATGATGTTTATACAAGATTACAAAAAATAGTTCTAGATATTCAATCAGACATGGAATTTCCTAATGCTTATAGACCAAGCGAAAATCCAGGTTATAAAACAAAGTATAAAGGATAAATTAAGTATATGATAAGTGATGCTAATAGATAAAGAAAAAACACTTCAAAGTTGAAGTGTTTTTTGCTATTTATATGACATAAAACAAAATAAAATATTTTAATGATAGTTTAATAACATACTTTACATGGTTCTCTACCTTCTGCTAAAGCTTCTTTTAATGTTATTTTATGACCTTTTCCTTTTAAAGTAGGACAAGTTTGTTTGTGGTATTTATGCCCAGTATTTCCAACCCATACATATCCTGAAGAAGAACTAGTTTTAGTACTACTAGAAGAAGTGTTAGTATTCTTCTTTTTTGAAGAGGTAGATTTACTTGTTGATGAACTACTAGAAGATGTTTTCTTACTAGAAGTGCTAGTGCTCTTTTCTTTAGTAGAAGATGTAGTAGATTTTTTTGTGTTAACTTTTGTACTTGTACTAGATGTATTTGAACTATTTGTATTAGAGTTAGTATTAGTATTTGTAGTATTAGAAATATTTTCATCAGTAGTATTATTATCAATAATATTTACATCAATTTCATTTTCAAATGTTGGTATTGAACTTACAATATTAGTAGCGTTTTCGGTAATAGTATTTTGAGTTGTATTAACATTTATCATATTATTACTTGTAATATTATTTGATGTTTGTGTTTGTGGTGCAGGTGAAATAGCACAAGCAATAAAGAATAAAATAATACAAATTACAACTAATAATTTCCCATTAATAGCATTAGTTAGTTTTTCCCAACAACTTGGAAAAATAATTATTGCTGTAAGTAAAAATATAAATGATGCAATGCTTGGAAATGAAGCAATTGCAAATAAAAATAATAAAATTGTAAAAATATATTTTATAATATCACTTTTAGGTGTTTTATTTTCCATTTTAAATTCCTCCATATCATCTGTCAGATAATAACACTTAAAATATAGAAAGTCAAATTTTTAGACAAAAAAAGAAAGCCTATTTCTCTTTCGAAAAAAGGCTAATAGAAATGAGTAGGAAAATTCTCCTACTTAAGTAGAAGTGAATTTTAGAAATGAGAATACCTAAACGATGTCTAAGTCTTCTTCAGTAAAAGGGTCCGGATCTGTTATAAGCAGAATGCCGACAAACAATACAATGATTGTTGCAATGATACCTACTACTGAAAAAAACACTTTAAATGCTTTTCCCATTCTTATTCCTCCTTATTTAATTAATTTATACACATTATAACATAATAGATAATAATAAGCAAAACTAAAAGAAAAGTGGCTTCCAAAATAAATATATATGATGGCTTTGTAATAGAATATAACGGAAAAATACAATAAAAAAAGACAAGCCCTTTTCTCTTTCGAAAAAGGGCTAATAGATGTGAGCAACAAGTATTGTTGCTGTTAGAAGTGTTTTTAAGAAATGAGATTAGAAATAAAAACTACGGAACCATTTCTAGAAGTTCACCATTCCGACACTCATAATAGTGACCATTGTCAATATACGGAGCCATTATGGTGTAACTAGTAGCTTCTCTTCCACCGCCTTCCTGAATCAGAGTTAAATGATATACTGTCTGAGTTTCCTCAGAGTATACCAAATTTTCGTGACCAGGAACAGGAAGAAAACCAGGTATGTTTTCAGGACAAATCGCTTTAACGTCATCCATATTAACATAATCCTGAGTTGCTTCCGTGTTTTCTTCTACACGGCTTTCATTATTTGGCTCATAATAATAGTTTACAAAGATAATTGTTCCTATAACAAAAATAAAAACAGTTGCAATGAATATAAGCCAAATTATTGTCCGATTATCCTCTTTTTCTCTTCTCATTTTTCTCCTCCTTATTTAAACATTAACGAGTACAAAATATATTATACTATAATTTACATAAAAAAACAAATTTGCATTTTTCGCATTTTTGAATTGTGTATTTCATTTTGCTAAATATATTTTACTATAATGTTCATCAAAAAATATTGCAAATTACATATAAATTCTTATTCAACTGACTACTCATACTAATAGAAAAAAATAACAAAAAAATATATAATAGCAAAGTAAAAAACGAAAAATAATAAAAATACAGAAAAATATAGAGATATTGATTAAATATCTACTTGCCAAAAACAAATAAATAAAATAAAATTATAAAAGCAAAAATGCTTAAAACTTTAAGGGGCATCTATAAACCAAGAAGCTCCTTATAAAGTTTAAAACCAAGGGGAGGAACAAAAAAGCCATGGTAATAGACAAAATAAAAAAAGTAAACAATGCAGATGAAGAAAAACCACAAAAAAATACTAAAGCTGCAGATATGCTTGTTGGAAAATGGGTAAAATGTGATGCATGTAAAGAAATTTTATATAAAGACGATGTTCACAAAAACTTAAGTGTATGCCCAAATTGTGGTAAGCATTTTAGAATTTCTGCAAGAAGAAGAATAGCTCAAATAATAGATGAAGGAACATTTGTAGAAACATATGAAGATATGCCAGAAACAGATCCAATTCATTTTGATGGTTACTTAAAGAAAATTGAAACATTAAGAGAAAAAACAAAAATAAAAGAAGCTGTTAAAACAGGATTTGGAGAAATTCATGGAAATAAAGTAGTAATAGCTGTTATGGATGGTAACTTTTTAATGGGAAGTATGGGAAGTGTAGTTGGTGAAAAAATAACACTTGCTATAGAAGATGCAATAAAAGAAAAACTACCATTTATAATTTTTTGCGTTTCTGGTGGAGCAAGAATGCAAGAAGGAATGATTTCACTAATGCAAATGGCTAAAACTTCAGCAGCAGTTGCAAAATTAGATGATGCAGGACTCCTTAATATTACAGTTTTAACAGATCCTACAACAGGTGGAGTTACAGCAAGTTTTGCAAGTTTAGGAGACATTATTTTAGCAGAACCTAATGCGTTGATTGGTTTTGCAGGACCAAGAGTTATAGAGCAAACTATAAATCAAAAATTGCCAGAAGGTTTCCAAAGATCAGAATTTTTATTAGAGCATGGTTTTATAGATAAAATAGTTGAAAGAAAAGATATGAAAAAAACACTAGCTCAAATTTTAGAATTACATAAAAAATAGGGAGGAGATGAAATTATGAGTAAAAAGACAGCATGGGATATTGTTATGCTTGCAAGAGATGCACAAAGACCAAAAGCAAAAGATTACATAGAAAAAATAGTAGATGATTTCATCGAATTTCATGGTGATAGAGCTTTTGGAGATGATAAATCTATTATTGGTGGTATAGGAAGAATAAATGGAACAGCAGTTACAGTTATAGGCCAAGAAAAAGGAAGTACAACAAAGGAAAAAATGGAAAGAAATTTTGGTATGACAAATCCAGAAGGATACAGAAAAGCTTTAAGACTTATGAAACAAGCAGAAAAATTCCATAGACCAATAATTACTTTTGTAGATACACCAGGTGCTTATCCAGGTTTAGGTGCAGAAGAAAGAGGTCAAGGAGAAGCAATAGCTAAAAATTTAATGGAAATGTCAAGATTAAAGACACCAATAATTGCAATTGTAATTGGTGAAGGTTCAAGTGGTGGAGCTTTAGCAATTTGCGTTGGTGATAGAATAGCAATGTTAGAAAATAGTGTATATTCTGTACTATCACCAGAAGGATTTGCAAGTATTCTATATAAAGATGCAAGTAAAAATAAAGAAGCAGCAGAAAAAATGAAAATCACAGCAAAAGATTTAAAAGAACTTGGAATTATTGATGATATTATAAAAGAATCAGAAAATAAAGAAGAAAATTTAGAGTTTGTATCAGAAGAATTAAAGAATTACATTACAAAAACTTTAAAAACATTAAATAAGTTAAATACTAAGGAATTATTAAACCTTAGATATGAAAAATATAGAAAAATAGGAAAAATGGAGGAGTAAGATTATGTTATTAGAAAACAAAAAATTAGTATTAATGGGAGTAAGAAACAAATGGAGTATTGCATGGGGAGCAGCTAAATCAGCTCATGATAATGGTGCACAATTAATTTGTACATATAATCCATCAGAAGGATCTGAAAAATTAGCTAAATTATTAGAAGAATTTCCAGGAACAAAATTATATCCTTGTGATGCAAGTTCTGATGAAAGTATAAGAGATTGTTTTGCTGCAATTAAAGCAGATTATGGAAAAGTTGATGGAATATTACACAGTATAGCACATGCTTTTACAGATGATTTAAGAAATGACTTTATAAATACATCAAGAGAAGGATATGCTCATGCATGTGATGTTAGTGCATATTCACTAGTAAAAATAGTTAATGAAGCAGTTGCACAAGATGCTTTAAATGAAGGTGCAAGTATTGTAACATATACATATTACGGATCAGAAAAAGCAATTGCTGGATATAATGTAATGGGTGTTGCAAAAGCTGCATTAGAAGCAAGTATTCGTTATTTAGCTCAAGATTTAGGTAAAAAAGGTATGAGAATTAACGGAATTTCTTCAGGACCAATCAAAACATTATCTGCAAAAGGAATTAAAGATTTTGGTTCAATATTAGATGTTATAGAAGAAAAAGCACCAATGCATAAAAATGTTACAATAGAACAAGTTGGAGATACAACAACATTCTTATTTAGTAATATGTCATCTGGTATTACAGGTGAAATAATACATTGTGATAATGGATTTACAACAGTAGGTGTTTAATTAGATGAATTAAAAACTCTAGGCTATTAAATTAGTTTAGAGTTTTTTTGTTGATATATATATTAATTATTGCAAATAAAAATGCGTATGATATAATTTTAAAAAATGCATTGGAGTTAATTATGGTAAATTTGTTCTTTAAAGTAAATAATCAGTTTTTAATACATAAATGTGAAAATGAAAAAGCTGAAAAATATGGAGATTTTTTAAATTATCCTAAAAGTCATATGGAAATATGGGAAGAATTTTATTATGACAAATATAATGTGGATTTTGATTATTATCCAAGAGGTAGAGTTGTATATAATATAAATGAAGATTGTTATTATATTTATCATGATAAATGTATAACAAATTTATCAGAGATATTAGAAGATTATAAAGATAGTGAATATAAAATTTGTACAGATTATCACTATCAATGCCATAGTTGTAACAAAAATTATATTATTTAATTATTATTTAATTAAGGGAGGAAGACCATATGAAAGTTAAAATAACTAAAAACATAAAGAAAGCAAATTGTGTAACTCATAATGGAACTTTTCATGCAGATGAAGTTTTTTCTACAGTACTATTTTCAAGACTAATTCCAGAAGTAATAGTATGTAGAACATCTGATTTAGAAGAATCAAATGATAGTCAATATATATATGATGTAGGCGGAGGAAAATTAGATCATCACCAATTTGGCGGAAACGGAAAAAGAGAAGATGGTGTAATGTATTCTTCCTGTGGTTTAGTTTGGAAAGAATATGGTAAAGAAGTAATAAAAAAATATACCAATAAAGATATAGATACAATCTGGGAAAATATGGATGAGAATTTTATTCAATATATTGATGCGGGGGATAATGGCCAAATTCCGGCAATGGAAACAGATTATAAGATAGTTCAATTAGCTACAATAATTTCTGAATTTAATCCAAACTGGGATGAAAATGTAGAAGCAGATGATAGATTCATGCAAGCAGTAGAATTAGCAGATACGATTTTTGAAAATACGATAAAAAGTACTATATCAAAAGTAAAAGCAATGGAAAATGTAGAAAAATCTATTCAAGATTCAAAAGATGGTGTTATGATATTGGATAAATATATGCCTTGGAAAGAGATATTATTAAATTCTTCAAATAATAAAGCCAAATTAATAAATTTCGTAATATTTCCTTCAAATAGAGGAGGATATAACATATATACAGTTCCAGAAAAAATTGGTTCATTTGAGAGTAGAAAATTATTTCCAAAGGAATGGGCAGGATTAAAGGATAAAGAGTTACAAAAAGTAACAACAGTAGAAACAGCAAGATTTTGCCATAATAAATGCTTTATTTGTGCAGTAGAAACAAAGGAAGATGCAATAAAAATTGCGCATATAGCTAATAGTTAAATAAAGAACGTCTAATAATATTATTAGGCGTTCTTTATTCTAAATTATTAATAGTTTCTCCAAAATTTTGAATTAGCTGAATTATGAAATATAAAGTAGAATAGTTTTTATATAAAATGTTTAAATTTGTTGGATTCTTTAGAAATGATTTATCAAAAATATTATTACCTTTAAACCTAAAGTAAATTTTATCTTCATTTATTGATATTTCAAAATTCAATTCACTATTTTGGTAAAAATCTACAAGATATTTTTGAACATCAGGTGTTAAAATACGCATTGCTAAAATTTGATTATCAGATATTACATCAAAAAGTTTCTCAAATGTATAATTATCCATATTAACTTTCTTTGATTTTAATGGATCATTAATTAAAATTTTTATACTAGAAGGAAAACTTTTATTTATTTCAGAATATGCAAATATTCCTTTAAAAACAGTATATTTATATAATGGTCTTGTGGAATCCTCTTTATTTATTAAATGCAAATAATTTAAATCTATAGTAATATCGTTACTAACATTTCCATAAATATGATTAGTAACTATATAGGTATTAAAATATTCATCATAAAAGTGGGCTTTTTTATAAAGCTCAGCAACGGTATCTTCATGTATATTAATATATGAGTAATTTAAATCTAAATCAAGTTGATTTAGAAAAGCTTTAAAAATTGTATTATAATAATCTTTTTTGAAATTTCTATAATCAAAATAAAATTTAAAATATAAAAATAAAAGTGTTAAAAAAATAGCAAAAAGCGAAATTGTTATCAAATAATTTATTTTTATTAAAGAAAATAGACATAGTATAAACACTAATACAGCCAAACTAAAAAAAATAATAATTTTGTTTTGAACTTTGCTTACTAGTAGACAATATTTTTTTAATGTTCCATCGTAGAAATCCTTAAAATTTTTCGGTATTCTTTTGGAAGATCTTTTATAATAAGAACTTATTATTAATCTTGTAAGTATATAGGCAGCCATTAAAAAAATATATACAATAATAATGACTATTGAAGTATTAATAAAATTAAAATTATCAATTAAATTATTTAAATTACTTGGAATTAATATAAAAGTAAGTAATACAATAGATATTGTTGCGATTATTACAAAAATTATAATAAATAATATTTCAGTAATTAAAGTTTTCAATTATAGTCCCCCTTCATTATATTTTAAAGTTCTAAATCTGCTATGGCATTATTTGTTAAAATACTAATATCTTTTATAAAATTAATTATGTAATAATATGTATATAGACTCTTTTTGTCTGTAGGATTTCCTAATATTTTAGGAACAAAAGTAGCTCCAGTAAAAAATCTAAAAAATATTTTATCGTCTTTAAATGTTATCTCGAAAAGTATTTTATTTTTTTCTGCAAAATCAACAATAGTGTTTAAAACATCGGGCGTTAATATTCTCATTGTTAAAATTTCATTTGATGAATATACATCAAAATATTTTTCAAATGTAGAATTATCTATTTCTACTTTTTCTTTATTACTGCTAAAAATCTTAATTTGATTACGCTTAATTCTTATAGAAGAATTTATGTTTTTTAAGCTATCGTTTATAAGAAATAATCCTGTAAAAACAGGAACAGTTTGATAATGTCCATCATTATCTTTTTCTGTTTTTGTTAAAGCTAAATCATAAAGTCGTATAAATATATTTTCTTGTATATATCCATGAATATAGTCATCAGCTGAAAATTTGTCATAATATTCTGTATCAAAACCAGAAATAGAGTAAAGGGATTTAACTTCTGAAATATTTTTAACTTCTGGTTCATATGATAATTTAGTACTTACTAATTGTATAAATTTTTTTATAATGCTATTTTTATATAATAAATTATATTTCTTCGAAAATTTAGTAGAGAAAACAACAGATATTATAAATATTATTGTTGAAATTAAAAAAGCTAAAAAGTTAGCTGTAGCAAAACATACAAATGCTGCTAAAAACGAAATTATATTTAATATAAAACAAATTGTATATTTCTTTTTTAAAACGCGCAATTTGTTTGGAAATTCATTTAATAATTTGTTATATAAATCTTCAAATTCTTTTGGAACATTTTCTAAATTTACTTTCAAAATAATAACCTCCAATAATCTTTTGTGTTATAGTGTAAGTTTATCATTAAAAAATTTTTTTGTATATAAAAAAAGAAAAAGCCGTAAAAATTTTTACATTTTTACGGCCAAATAGAATAATTAGCTTATTCTATTGTAATTCTTTCAATTGTTGCACAGGGATAACTATTTATTAAAGTGCTGATAATATCAGCATCAAACTCTGTGTCATCCGGATCATATATTTTAAACTCTATTATTTTCTTTGACGAAAATACAGAGGAATCAAATATTACTGCTTCTAAATCACTTATTAGCAGTATTTTTGTAATAGTAGAATCTGAAACAATTGATGCTAGTGCATTTTGTAAATCAGTTCCAGCACCTATTTCAAATTCATCTGACCAATACTTTTCTTCCCAGTTTTCTAAATCAGATACTGTAATTTTTTTCACGCTATCTGCAAATACATAAACAGGCGTATTGCTGTTTAAATTTACATTTCTTAGCTGATTTACAACAGCTTTCTGATTATCTGACATACTGCCTGAACTATCTATTACGACAGCTGTTTTTGCATTTTCCGTTGAAGTTGAAATTTCATCTTCAATATCATCTATTATTTTTGCTGGAGTATTGATGTCTGAAGACGTCATAACATTTCCAACATCTGTCCATCCATTCCTATAGTCTTTTGTGTTAAAATGTATAAAGGTCTTAACACAATTTTCAGGAACGTCAGGAATGGATATACTTTTGACCGACGGGTTATAGTAGGAAAAAATAATATTACCGTCTTTGTCTAAAAAAGAATATCCATTTATTTTTGCAATACACGGCTGTGGTGTATAGATATTCTCTGGACCTACAAAAGCATACCGACCAGAACCAAAGCCTTCTGAAGATTCATAATAAGTTGCACCGTCACTAATTGTGATAGGTGTTACATTGTCAAAATCTTTAGCTTCGGTTGTAATTCCGCCAATTAAGCAGAAGCAAAATGTTGTAACAAATAAAAAATTTTTTTTCATAAATACCTCCTTAAAACCAATTATGGTTACATATATTTATACAAGAATTCAAAAAATAATTCTTGGAATAAAGGGGATTGAATCTATTTTCAACCTAAGACAAACGTCTTGCAATGATAAATTATACCATATTTTACCAAAGAACGCAATATGTAAAGGATGTGAGCTTTTTGAAAATAAAAGTTATAATTTTTTTATCAAATGCTTGACAATGAAATATTTATTGTGCTATTATATTTTATGTTAAAGCTATGCGGATGTGGCGAAACTGGCAGACGCGCTGGTCTTAGGAACCAGTGCCTACGGCGTGGAGGTTCGAGTCCTCTCATCCGCACCAATAACATTATATACAATCAATCAGAAAATAAAATCTGGTTGATTTTTTTGTCGACTAAAAAAGTCATCCAATGAAGAAAAATCTTTTAATATTTATCAGTTTTATGAATCAATTATTTCCTTGCTGGAGTCAGATTCCAGTGGATTCTTCAAAGATGAATATTTCACAAATTTGGAGATGATGAAAAAAGTTCTATCAGATAAATGGGGCTTCTAAAGAAAAAAGAGTTAAGGTTGCATAGAGGTAACTTTGACTCTTTTTTCATATAATAGGAAAGTTCTCTTGTATTTCCTCTAGAAAATATAAGGAAAAAATTCATATATATAAAACAGTACTACTTTTATATAGTAGCGCTGTTTTTAATATGTTTCTTTTTTATTACTTTATAAATATTAACAATTAAAATTATAATTGCCATAACTATATCTATAATATAAAAGAATGATAAAATACATCCTAATATTGAAAGAGCTAAATTACAATTTTTAAATTTATAACTACCAATAAATGTTCCTAATGATACAATTCCTGTTAATATCTGAAAACTGATACTTAAGAAAATAGGAACCGGCAAAAATGCTATTAAAAAAGGATTCATAAAAGCTCCAAATAAAAGAATCATTAATAGATGAACAGGAATATATGCAAATTTAGTTAAAAAATTAATTATAGCAGATTTTAGTGGTATATTATTAACTGAAAAAATTATACTAGTTCCTATTGCAGAAGTTACTAATAATATGATTGTTATAAAAAACATTACTAAATAAATTATAACAGCTAAATCAGTATTTTGAATTTTATTAATTAAAAGTGAAAATATAAGATATAGATATGGGAATAATATTACAAAAATACCTGGTATTATTTTTTTCATATAAGACATCTCCTTTAATTTAATAACAATAAAATATTATCATATATTATTAAGAAAAGATATCATTTTTTTACAAAATATGATATTCTTTTAAAGAAAGGAGAAAAATATGAATATAGGAATAGATATAGATGGAGTTATAACAAATGAGGATGAATACATATTAGCATGTACAAGTAAATATTGTTATGAAAATAATTTAGAAGGATTATCCAATCCAAATGGTTATGAATTTAGTAAACTTAATTGGTCTAATGAAATAATAGATGATTATAGAGAAAAATATTTTGATGAATATGTTGATAATTTCCTAGCGAGAATGTTTGCAAGTGAAGTAATACAAAAATTAAAAAATGATGGTCATAATATATTTATTATAACAGGAAGACATAAATGTACTAGAGATACAAAAGATGGAAAAGATATGCGAAATAGAATAAAAAATTGGTTGGATAAAAATAATATAGTATATGATAAATTATTATTTGCTAAAGTTCCAAAAATTAAAGAAATTAATGAAAATAAAATTGATATAATGATTGAGGATAGTCCATCAACAATAGAAGCAATCAATAAAATTGTGAAAGTTTTATGTTATGATAATAGATATAATAGAAAATTAGACAATGTAACAAGAGTTTATAGTTGGTATGATATATATAACAAGATTAAAAATTGTCAAAATTAGTAAAATATTGAAGTATGAAAATTGGTGGGAAATTGTCCTTGTAAATGTAAAAATAAGCTAGGATAAGAAGATGAAGTAAAATGCACGACTTTCTTAAAATATAGAGAGTGGTGCATTTTAATTTTGAAAAAATTTCAAAATTAAAATTGATAAAAAATAAATAAAAAAACAAAATTAGGAGAAAATAAAAATAAATGTCATAATTACACTGACATTGTAATTAAAAATAATATGGAGGAGAAAAAATGAGAAATACAATAAAAATTATGTTATTTTCTACAATTGTATTATTTGCAATTTTTGGATTTTCAAACAAAAGTAATGCAGCAACAATTGTAAATGATGAAAACTCTTTAAGAAGTGCTGTAGAAAGTGCCGATTCTGGAGCAACAATAACTTTAAGTGATAATATTACTGTAACTCAGCCAATAGTTATAGCAAAGGAATTAACAATTAATGGTAATGGTCATACAGTAACAGGAGATAGTAGTTGGACGTCAACATCTGGAAATCAAACAATGTTTACAGCTCAATTAGGAAGTGCAAAACTTAGATTACAAAATATCAATTTGAAAAACGGTCCAAAATATGGAGTACAAGCATATGATGGTGGAGCTGTAATTCTTGAAGGAGTTTATATTACAGGATTTAATTATGGAGCTGTTCTTGTTAATGGTGGTAATCTAGAAATTAAAAATCTAAAATTAGGATATAATGGAACAGGAGCAAATAATGGAATAGAAATAGACAAAGGGGCATCTGCAACTAATAATCCAACAGTAACAATGAATGGAACATTAAATTCAGAATCAAAAGAAAATGTTCTACGTGTTGCAGATAATGGATATTTAACAGAATTTACAATAGATAATAAAGATAATTCAGATACAAAAATAGTATTAGCTGGAAATAAAGTATTGGTAACAGATAAAAATGATAATATTATTTCTGAATCAAGTGTTCCAGATAAAGTAACAGCAAATGTTGATGAAGTTAAAGTTATATTAACAATAGTTGCAAATGGAAAAGAAGAAAAAGTTACTGTTGATTCAGGCGAAAAAATTACAAGAAAATTTTTAGAATCAAAGATTGATGTAAAAAAAGGATATAAAATAGAAGGATATTATACAGATTCAAAATATAAAAATAAATTTGATTTTGATAAAGAGGTAAGCAAAGATACTACAATATATGTAAAAATTGTAGAAGATAAGAAAGAAAATACAACAAACGAAAAGGATGATACTCCTAAAACAGGTATTTCAGATTATTTAGGATTATCAATATTAGGAATTGTAATTGCTATATCAAGTATAACTATAATTAGAAAAAAACAAAATTAATTTTAAAATAGGATAGACTTTAGTCTATCCTAAAATATTATGGAGTGAAAATGAAAAGATTTTTATATAGATTCATATACTGTATTTTAATATTAATAATAATTTTCTGTAGTATTTACATTTATAATTTTATTAAATCAAGACATGAAGCTGAAGAAGAAAGTAATTTGATAAATACAATAATTGTAAATGAAACTGATATAAATGATAGTTCTAGTAATAATCTAGAAAATGAAAATGAACGAATTTTAAAAGTAAAAAAACTAAAAGAAATGAATGAAGATATTGTTGGGTGGCTTGAAATTAAAGGAACAGAAATAAGTTATCCTGTACTTCTAGGAACAGATAATTCGTATTATATGACACATAATTATAAAAAAGAAAAAAGCAAAAATGGATCAATATTTTTAGATAAAGATTATGATTGGAATATTAAAAGTAATAATTTATTAATGTATGGTCATAATTTAAATAATGGTAAGATGTTTCAAGATTTATTAAAATACAAAGATGAAGGTTATTATAAAAAACATAAAATCATTCGATTCACAAGCGATAATGAAGATAATGAATATGAAATTATGGCAGTGTTTAAATCAAGAGTATATTATAAATCAGAAAAAAATGTTTTTAGATATTATCAATTTATAAATCCTAAAAGTGAAAAAGAATATAACGAATTTGTAGAAAATAGTAAAAAAGCTTCATTATATGATACAAAAGTTGATAGCGAATATGGCGATGAATTAATTACACTTTCTACGTGCTCATATCATACAGAGGATGGTAGATTTGCTGTTGTAGGAGTTAAGAAAGATATAAAGTAATAAGGTAAGTGGCTTCGTCAAACATACAGATTTTAGTGTTGAAAAAATAATTTCCTTAAAATATAATATATGTAACATGAAAAATAAAAGGAAAGATTGTTATGAAAAAGAGAGTAATAATAGGTGTAGGAATAATTTTAATAGTTATAATTGCAATTATAATTACATTAAAGATGTTTAATGCAAAAGATATTTATACAATAATATATTCAGCAACCAATGCTAATTATAAAGTTTTTGAAGAAGGTAAAAATTATGATGTAATTAAAGATAAGGAAAGTTTAAATTTAATTTTAGATAAAGTAAAAAATACAGAATATAAAAATACATTTGATAATAAATTTTTTGAAAATAATAATTTATTAGTTATAGAAGCTGAAATAAATCCAGAATTAAATAAATGCGAAATAAATAATGATAAGGTTGATGTTTTAGTATATGTGGCTTCACCATTAGTATCTTCAAGTGGTTATAACGTATATCTTGCTAATTTTAACCTGTATCTTATTCCAATAAGTAAAAATATTTCAGACGATAACATAAATGTAGAAGTTACAGTATATCCGGATAGAATGTATTAATTTAACAATTAAATGAAAAAGAAATAGTAAGACATAGAATTTTCTATGTCTTTTTCTATTTTTTACTACTAAATTATGATATAATTAGCAAAAAAATAATCAAGGAGTAATTATGCAAGTAGAAAAAAATAAAAAATATATTGTAGATATAATAGATACTGGATTTCAAGGAGAAGGAATTGCCAAAATTGATGGATTAACAATATTTATTCCAAATGCAATAAAAGGTGAAAAGCTAAAAATATTAATTGTAAAAGTTTTATCATCACATGCATTTGGAAAAATAGTAGAAATAATAGAAAAATCTCCATATAGAATAGAAAGTGATTGTACAACATATAAAAGATGTGGGGGATGCTCTTTAAGACATATAAAATATGAAGAAACATTAAAAATGAAACAAAATGCAGTTCAAAGTTTAGTTAATAAGACATTAAAAAACAAAATAGAAGTAGAAGATACACTTGGTATGGAGAATCCATATCATTATAGAAATAAAGCACAATATCCAGTGGGATTAAATAAAGATGGAAAGCCTGTGATAGGAGTATTTGCAAATAGGACGCATGAAATTATACCAATTAATACATGTTTTATTCAAAACAAGCAAACAGAAGAAATTGCAAAATATATATTTGAATTTTTAGTAAAGAACAATATTAGTGTATATAATGAAAAAACACAAAAAGGATTAGTAAGACATATTGTTACAAAAATTGGAATAAAAACAAACGAAATAATGTGCATATTAGTTATAAATGGTAAAGAGATGCCAAAAGAAAAAGAAATTGTAGAAGAATTAACAAATAAATTTAAAAATATAAAAACAATTGTAAAAAATATAAATACAAAAAATACTAATGTAATATTAGGAAATGAGAATATCAATTTATTTGGAGATGGATATATTACAGATATTTTAGGAGAATATAAATTTAAAATATCACCTATGTCATTTTATCAAATAAATCCTATTCAAGCAGAAAAGTTATATAATTTAGGCGTTGAATCTGCTAATATAACTAAAAATGATGTAGTTTTCGATTTATATTGTGGTATTGGGACAATTTCATTATTTATGAGTAAATTTGCAAAAAAGGTTTATGGAGTGGAAATTGTTGAAGAAGCAATTGTAGCAGCAAAAGAAAATGCAAAAATGAATAATGTTGATAACACAGAATTTATTGCTGGTGATGTAGAAAAAGTATTGGATGAATTAGTGAATGTAAAACAAATTATGCCAGATATAATTATGGTAGATCCACCAAGAAGAGGCTTGGATAATACGAGTATAGAGAATATTAAAAAGGTCAGACCAAAAAAAGTTGTTTATATTAGTTGTAACCCAGCAACATTAGTAAGAGACTTAGCAAAACTTGAAGAAATATATGAAGTTAAACAAATTACACCAGTAGATATGTTTCCGTTTACTTCACATGTGGAATGTGTATCGTTGCTATGTTTGAAATAGAACTTGAAAATACTGAAATTAATAGGGTTACATAGAACTTATAAAAATGAAAAAACATTCAAAAAATACTTAAATATTAGAGGTTAAAAATAAAATTATAAGAAAGAGGAAGCACTCTAAATAAAGTACTTTGATAAGTGCTTTATTTTTTATAAGTTTATAAGAAATACTTGCCGTTTCCACTCGTAAATGATACAATATTTACGAACGAAAACGGCAAAGGAGAAATAGTGATGGATGATATACAAAAGGTAAAAAAATTATTAAAAAAGAATAATGGAGTAATTGAAACATATCAAGTAGAGCAATTAGGAATTAATAATAAGGTCTTAACTCGAATGATAGAGAGAGGACTAATTGAAAGAGTAGCAAGAGGAACATATATAGGTGCAGATACATTTGAAGATGAATACTTTATTACTCAAGCAATTTGTAAAAAAGGAATATTCTCTCACGAAACAGCTTTATATTTTCACGATTTGTGTGATAGAACACCAATTAAATATCAACTAACAATACCAAGTTACTATAATACAAAATTATTAAAAAATAAAAACTATCAATTTTTTTATTTGAAAGAAGAGTTATATGAAATAGGTATTACAGAAATGAAAACACCTTATGGAAATAAAGTAAAAGTCTATGATTTAGAAAGAACAAT
>CALXVT010000032.1 GCA_944392175.1 uncultured Clostridia bacterium | reverse complement strand
CCAATTCTTCCAAATCCGTTAAAACCTACTTTAATTGACATTATAATTCCTCCATTTCTTTTTTGCCTTATAGGCATACAAATTTGACCTATTCTTTGATCATAGTCATTCTATAACAAAAAAGAATACTTTTCAAGTATTCTTTCTTAATTCTTTACAATTTATACATATTTTTCTATTTCTATAATAATTTTTCCTTTTCCAGTTTTTCCTAAAATTTTGGAAATTCTAAATCTTCCTTTACCTCTTACAGTAATTAAGTCCTCTTCTTTCACTTCTTTTGTTAATTTAGTTTCATTTTTATGATTTACAAATACTCTTTCATTTATTATAAATTCTTTTGCTTGGCTTCTTGATTTTCTCACTAATTCTGAAACTATTAAATCAAGTCTTAAAGAACTTACTATTATTTTATATGTTTCCGTTTTACTTTCTGTAATTTCAAGATTTTCTATAGAGGCTTTTTCTATAATAGCTTTTTTCAATCTAGTAAGACCACATAAGTTCAAACTTAAAAATTTAGAAATCTCTGGAAGAACAATTACATCTGCACCATTGTTTCTTACTTGTATATCTCCTACTTTTTCTCTTTTAACACCTAATTTCATTATCATTCCTAAATAGTTTTTATGATTATATATTCCGTTTAGTTCATTTGGTAATTTGATTTTTATAATTTCTAATATGTTTTTACAAATTTTTTCTTTATTATCCTTAATAAATTCTAGTTTCTCTGGATAAAATACAATTACTTTCCTTTCCGCATTTTTATATCCACCATAAAAAATATAATTTTTAAATTTTATTTTTTGTAATAATTCTTTTACTAATACCTGTTCATATTCATCTAAAAAATCTGTATTTGTTATTTTATTTTTCTTTGTAGTTTCATCTACTTTATCTAAAATCTTTGACAATAATATTTGTTCTTCTTTATTTTTGCCTTCTAATAAAATATTCTTATTCATCTTTACTCCACTTCTTAATGATTCTTACTATATTATCTGTATCTAGACCAAATCTCTTTTCAATTTCTGAAACACTACCTTGTTTTACAAATTTATCTGGATATCCCATTACTTCTATTTTATTCCTCATTTTATTTTTACTTAGCATCTCTATTATTTTGCTTCCTAATCCACCTTCTATAATATTGTCTTCTAATGTTAAGATTTTAGAATTTCCTATCCATCTTTTTATATTTTCTTCATCTAATGGCTTTAGAAATCTAACATTAATAACACCAACATTAATTCCTTCGGTCTGCAAAATATTTGAAACTTCATATGCTCTTTCTACCATCTTTCCTATTGCAATAATATAAAAATCTTTACTTTCTCTTAGTAATTCTGCTTTTCCAAGTTCTATTTTTAAGTTCTTACCAAATTTTGTTTTTCCTTCTCCTCCTCTTGGATATCTAATATATATTGGTCCATTATATTTTATTGCAAACTCTAACATGTCTTCTAATTCTTTAAAATCTTTTGGAGCCATTATTGTTAAATTTGGTATTATACTAAAAAATGATAAATCAAATATTCCTTGATGTGTTTCTCCATCATTACCTACAATTCCTGCTCTATCACCACATAATACAACATGTAAATTTTGCATGCAAATATCATGTATTACTTGATCATATGCTCTTTGATAAAAAGATGAATAAATTGGTACAACTGGTATTAATCCTTGTGTCGCCATTCCTCCTGCCATACATACAGCATGACCTTCTGCAATTCCTACATCAAAAAATCTATTTGGAAATTCTTTTGCAAATTTAGCAAGTCCTGTTCCATCTTTCATAGATGCTGTTATCGCTACAATATTTTTATTGTCTTTTGCAAGTTCTACTAATTTATTGCCAAATATTTTTGAATAATCTGCATTTTTCTTTGCTTTTGCATTTCCTGTTTCTATATCAAATGGACCGGTTGCATGAAATTTATCTGGATTTTCTTCTGCTATTTTATATCCTTTTCCCTTCTTTGTAATTACATGTATTAATTTTGGTCCTTCAATCCTTTTTGATATATTTAAAATATTCTCTAATTTTTCTATATTGTGACCATCTACTGGTCCTAAATATGTATATCCCATATCTTCAAATAACATATTTGAAATAAACAATTTTTTTATACTGTATTTAGCATCATGAACTAATTTTACAATTTTCTTTCCTACAAAAGGGATTTTTAATGTTGCTTTTTTTATTAGATTATTTGATTTTTTATAAATTTTCCTACTTCTAATTCTTGCTAAAAAATTTGAAATAGCACCAACATTTTTAGAAATACTCATTTCATTATCATTTAATATAATAGTTATATTTGTTTTTGAACTTCCTGCATCATTTAATGCTTCTAAAGCCATACCACCAGTTAAAGCTCCATCTCCAATTATTGCTATTACTTCATTTTTTTCATTTTTTATATCCCTTGATCTAGAAATTCCTAAAGCTGCTGAAATAGAGGTACTACTGTGACCAACATTAAAAATATCATATTCTGATTCACTTCTTTTTGGGAAACCAGAAATACCATCCAATGTTCTTAATGTCATCATTTTATCTTTTCTTCCTGTTAAAATTTTATGCACATATGATTGATGTCCAACATCCCAAACAATTTTGTCCTTTGGTGCATTATATACACTATGTATTGCAATAGTAAGTTCTACTACTCCCAAATTTGATGCTAAATGTCCACCATTATTAGAAACAATTTTTAAAATATATTCTCTAATTTCTTTTGCTAATTCTTCTTTTTCTTTAATGTTTAATTTTTTTATATCTTTTGGATAATTTACTTTATTAAGTATACTCATATTAACGTCCTTTCCTATTCAAGTTGCTTTAAATAAGCAACAAAATGGCACTTGCTACTATTGGAACAGTCAAATTATCTGTTCCTTTTATAGATATAGCTTCTACAAATGTAACGATCATGCTTGCCAATATTAATTTTAAAATACCAATATTTAATCCACATACAGAATTTATTATTAAATAAATTATAATTGAAATAATAAACATAGTTATATTACCAGCTATGCTTTTTGTATTTTTTCCAATTTTATATTTTTTACTTCTTATATATGTGCCAACAATACACGCTAAACCGTCTCCATATCCCATTATCAAAGAACCTGGTAAACCTATTACTGGATTTTTACAAATACCAAATGAAATTATTACTAATATTAATAAAGATATTGCATAATATATTGTTCCAAAACCTTCATTTGTTTCTCTTTCCATAACTTTTAATAATTTTGTTTTATATGAAATTGTATTTATTATTATAAAACAAGCAGGTACAATTGATGCGTAAATCACATTATCAAAAAAAGCCATTGCAATAAACCACCAATTGCATAATGAGATATGTATGAATTTTCTACATGCTTCTTTTCCATATTTTTCAAAAAATTTACTAATTCCAATTATTAAAAATATAAATAAAAAAGATATTATAATTCCTAATATATTATTCATCGTAATCCCCTTCTATAATCAATTTATATATTTAATCAATTAATTAATATTAGACATCTTTTAATGGTGAAATCATAATAACACATATTTCTATAAATTTCCACATAATTAGACTTAATATTTCTTTACAAACTTTTTGCATTCTTATATAATAAGTAAAGATTAAACAAGCGGAGGTTTTAATGATAAATCTTATTTCACATTCAGAAAATGAAACAAAAGAATTAGCTAAAAAAATAGCTAAAAATCTGAAACCTGGTGATATTATCGTTTTAACAGGTGAACTTGGATCAGGTAAAACAAAGTTTACTGAAGGATTTTTAAGCTATTTCAACTTAGAAAATGAACTTTCTAGTCCTACTTTTAATATTGTAAACGAATATGATACTCCAAATTTTCCAATTTATCATTTTGATGTTTACAGATTAGAAGATATTGATGAATTTTATGCAATTGGAGGAGAAGAATATTTTTCTTCTGGTATTTGTATTATTGAATGGGGCGAAAAAATTGAAGAAGCATTACCTCCTTCATATTTGAAAATATCATTTTCTAGAAATTACGAAAATGAATCTATAAGAAATATAACAATAGAAAACTTTGGAAATTTTCCAATTATATCTATTTAAGGAAGTGAAAAAATGAAAATATTAAGCATAGATACGTCTAGTAATATTTGTAGCGTCTCTATCCTAGAAAATAAAAATGTTATATATAATAAATCTTTAAAAAATACATTAACACATTCTGAAAAGCTAATGCCAATGATTGAAGAAGCATTTAATAATATTCCTTTTAACATATCTGATATAGATCTATTCACTTGTTCAAAAGGTCCTGGTTCATTTACAGGAATTCGTATAGGTGTTGCTACAATACACGCTTTTTGTGATTACTATAATAAACCTGGAATTGGTATTTCTTCATTAGAAGCTTTAGCATATAATTTAGAACCTGAGAATCTAGTTTGCTCTATGATTGATGCAAAAAATGATAATGTATATGCAGGACTTTTTAAATATTCAAAAGATCATTATGAATTAGTAAATTCATATATGTCTGGAAATATTAACTCTATTTGTGAAAATCTTAAAAATTATAAAAATGAAAAAATACATTTTATAGGAACTGGTGCAATTGCACATAATAATTTAATAAAAGAAATATTTATAAACAGTATATTATATGAAGATGAAAAAAATGATTCTAGTTCAATTTCTATAGCAAATGCTGCATTATATAAATTTAAAAATAATATAGATGATATATCTCTTTCACCTCTATATTTAAAAAAGTCTAGTGCAGAAATAGAATTAGAAAAAAAGAAAAAGGATAATTAGTATGAATTTAGAAATATATAATATGACTTTAGAAGACTTAAATTTATTAAAAGATAATTTAACTACCGATTTTGATGATTTTTGGTCATATGAAATATTGCAAAACGAATTAAATAATCCTAATTCTGAATATTTCATAGCAAAACAAGATAATGAAATTGTAGGATTTGCTGGGATTTGGAAATCAATAGATGATGTACATATTACAGATATTGTAGTTAAAAAAATTTACAGAAAAAAACATATTGGCTCTGCCCTATTGCAAAAACTAATAGATACAGCCGAAAGACAAAACTTTAAGTCTATAACATTAGAAGTAAATGAAAATAATTTACCTGCAATAAATTTATATACAAAATTTTTATTTAAAAAATTAGGTATCAGAAAAAAATATTATAAAAACAAAGATAATGCAATTATTATGACAAGATATTTTTAATTATTAGCATACTATTGCATATTTATATATGAGTATTTCTCATAAACTTATACTTAAGAAAGAGGGAAAAACAAATGAAAAAAAATGAATTAAGTTACAAAGATTTAAAAGTAAGATGTAATCCTAATATCTTTAATTTTGAAACAACTGAAGAATTAGAACCAATAACTTCTGGCATTGGGCAGGAACGTGGTATTAAAGCCTTAGAATTTGGTCTAAATGTAAACGTTAAAGGTTATAACATTTATTTGGAAGGTCCAAGTGGTGTTGGTAAAACAATGTATACAAAAAATTACTTAGATACAATTGCTAAAAAGAAAAAAATTCCAAATGATTGGTGTTATATATATAATTTTGAAAGACCAAATGAACCTATTGCTGTTTCTTTGCCTGCAGGTCAAGGAAAAGAATTTAAACATGCAATGGATAATTTTATAAAAGATATTAGAAAAGATATAAAAAATACTTTTAACAATGATGATTTTGAAAAAGAAAAAGGATTAATTAGACAAGAATTCGAAGATAGAAGAAATATATTAATGGAAAACCTAAATAAAAAGGCAATGGAATATGGTTTCTTTGTTAAAAGTACTCAAAATGGTATTTATATGATGCCTGTTATTAATGGAAAAACTATAGAAGAAGAAGAATTTGACAAATTAGATGAGAATGTAAAAAAGGATTTTGAAGATAAGTCTGGAATTGTTCAACAACAAATAATTGAAGCCATTAGTGAAATTAAAGCAATTGAACGTGAAGCAGATAAAAAAATTGAAGAATGGCAATCAAATATTGCTTTACTTACAATAAATGTTCACATTAATAACATTAAATCTAAATTTAAAAGAAATAAAAAAATCACTAAATTTTTAAATGATATAAAAACAGATATATTAAAAAATATTTCTGCCTTTACATCAGAAAATAACAATACACAACCTCAACAAGGACCTAGAATGGATCCACCTGCTCCTTGGCTTAATTATAGAGTAAATTTATTTATAGATAACAGTAATCTAGAAGGTGCTCCTGTAATCATGGATTCAAATATTTCATATCCTAATTTGTTTGGTAAACTTGAATATGAAAATTATTATGGTTCTTTAAAAACTGATCATACAATGCTAAAACCTGGATTACTTCATATGGCAAACGGTGGATATATTATCTTTCAAGCTGATGATATTATTCAAAATAGTTTATGTTACGAATCTTTAAAAAAGGCTTTAAAAGTAAAAGAACTTAATATTGAAAATGCTTCTGAGCAACATTCATCTATGGTAATGATTTCTTTAAAACCAGAACCTATTCCATTAGATTTAAAAGTTCTTATAATAGGTAATAGTAATATTTATCATACATTACTTGCTGTTGATAATGATTTTAGAAAATTATTTAAAATTAAAGTTGAATTTGAGGATGATGCACCTAGAAATTCTGAAAACATGGTAAAACTTGCAAGATTTGCACATGGTTTTTGTGCAAAAGAAAATCTTCCTCAGTTAGACAAATCTGGTGTTGCAAGTTTAGTAGATTATGCTACAGCATTAGCAAATGATAAAGAAAAAATTTCTACAAAATTTAATGATTTATCTGAAATTCTTGGTGAAGCTGCAACCTGGGCAAAACTTAGCCGTTCAAAAGTAATTACAGATAAATTTATAAAAAAAGCCTTAAAAGAAAGAATTGAACGTGTTAAAAAATATGATGCACAATATTTAGAAATGATAAAAGACAATACTTTATTAATAGATACTTCTGGATACAAAGTTGGTCAAATAAATGGTCTTACAGTATTAACTATAGGAGATTATTCTTTTGGAAAGCCAGCAAAAATTACTGCAAATACTTATTCTGGTAAACAAGGTGTTGTAAATATTGAACGTGAAGTTGATCTTTCAGGATCTTCACATTCTAAAGGTGTATTAATCCTAACTGGATATATTGGTCAAAAATTTGCACAGGACTTCCCTCTTTGCTTAACTGCAAGCATTTGTTTTGAACAGCTTTATAATGGTGTTGATGGTGATAGTGCTTCAAGTACAGAATTATATGCATTACTTTCTAGTCTATCAGAAATTCCTATAAGCCAATCTATCGCTGTTACAGGTTCTGTTAATCAAAAAGGCGAAATTCAACCAATAGGTGGAGTAAATGAAAAAATTGAAGGATTTTTCCAAATTTGTAAAGACAGAGGTTTGGATGGTTCACATGGAGTTATTATTCCAATCCAAAATGTTAGAAATTTACATTTAAATGATGAAGTTGTTGAAGCTGTAAAAAATAAATTGTTCCATATTTATACAGTTTCTACTATTGATGAAGGAATTGAAATTTTAACTGGCGTTCCTGCAGGAACTAAAGATAAAAATGGAAAATTCCCTTCTGGAACTGTAAATTATTTAGTTTATGAAAAATTAAAAAAATATTCTGAATTAGAAAAAAATCAATAAATTTTAATAAGAGGCTAGTTTTGAATATTAACCTCTTTAAAATTAAGCCATTCTAGAAATTTTAATTTCGTTAGAGTGGACTATAGTTAGCAGAACTAACTTCCACTATCTTTGGTTGGCTATAATTTAAAAAAGGAGATGTTTTTATGAATAATTATATAAATTTGATTAATGTTGCATATAGTTATACACCACCAACTCCACCATCATCACTTGCAACATCATCAACTTTACCAAAGACTCAATCTATTGGTAGCTTAAATCACTTACCTGGTATGATACTTACTTTAATTACACCTATATTTTTTATAGTAGGTGCAATAATATTGTTTGTTTCATTAATTATATATTCAGAACAAAAGAGATTATTAAATACTAAACAAATTTCTAATGAAGAAGAAATACAAAAATTGAAATATTATAGAAAAAAATTAATAATTAAATTATTGATTTCATTTATACTGTTTTTGATAGGAATTATATTACTATTGATAAAAAACTTTGCTTAATTTAAACTTTTCATAATAGCAAATTTAATAGGTAAATAATTTAAACATTCCTATTCATCAAAAAGCACACTTTAAGTGTGCTTTTTTCTAAATAATTTATTAAAAAATCTTTTAATCTTTTGAATTATATTTTCTTTTGGAATTTCTATTGGTAAGTTCTCTTGTTTTTCTTTTACCATATCTTTTTCTTTATTTCGTCTTTTTTCTCTTTCTTTAAATATATTTTCAGGATCATATTTTTCTTTAATCTCTTTCATATATTTTCTATCATTTTCGGCATATATTTTTTCTAATTCTTTCTTTTCATTTTTATCTTCACACAAATATTTTAAATATAAAAGTGCAATTAAATTCCATGTTTCATCTTTTAAATTTTGCTCCTCTATAGGTATATCTAAAGATAATTTATTAATCTCTCCTTTATCTTTCTCATTATAAAAAAACTCAATTAAATTATTAGGAATTTTATTTTTTTCTTTCTCTGGTAAAAGATTTATAAAACTAACAATTTGTGCATATGCAATTCTTGTATTTTTAGATATCTCCATGTTCATCTCTCATTTCTTCCTCTTTTGTTTTCATAGGTAAACCTCTTTTTAGTAATTCTATTTGATTCATTTGTATTTTTATTGCTTCTGTTCTTGCTTTTCTCTTAGTCCCTAATACTGCTTGTTTTAAGAATTCATTCCTATCTTCTTCTCTATCTTCTCTATTTACTAATACTCCCGCTTTACTTTTTTCTACTGCATTATCTAGAATATTATTTAAAGTAGTAGTACAATCATTTAAACGTTTATGTAAATTTTCAATATTTAATGGTTTTTCTTTTTGTTTTTCATCTAATAATTTTTTCATATCTATAACCATTATACTTCTTACCCTTTTATATGCATCTTCAAAAGTTGTTCCTTTCGGGATTACATGTGATTCAAAAGTTGTATCTATAAGTTTCTCACTTAATTCCTCAAAAGTTTCCTCTTGTCTATCTAGTCCTGGAATTATTTTTTTAGTATCAATATAATCTTGTACAAAATCATCTATATCCATACTTCTAGGATTTTTATTAATTCTTACAGTACTTATTACTTCTTGTTCTTTTGACATTCCATGTGAATATGAACCTTTATGTATATCATCATCAATTACTTTAAAAGTAACTGAATTTAAAACATCTTCATATATAGATTTCATTCCTACCATTAATCTTGTATCAACTTTCCCATCTTCAAGCTCCACATCCTGTGTTTTAGGATTAATTATTATATTTGATTTTCTTTGTAATTCTGGGAAAAATATACTACAAGATATTCTATCAGAACTATCAATTAGTGAATCTTTAGATGTAAATATACGAAATTCAGAAGATTTACTATTATAATAACTTAAAGAAATCCTATCTAATTTTCCTTCTTGTATATCAATAAAAACTAAAAATTGTTCTTTATCATTAAACTCCACATATGTATTTAAATTTTCTAATTCATCTATTTCTATTTTTTTAAAAGATGGAATTTCTAAATCGTATTCATATTGTCTTTCTAATTCAGAAATATTTTCAATAGTTCTTGCAAAAGTTTGTGCATTTCCCAATATAGCTATTGCATTTTTATTATCTAGGTTTTTACTTATTACTTTTAATGTATCAGCAACGTATTCTGTAGAAAATTCTGTTGTTGCTGACTGTATATCAGCTATTCTTCTTATTGTTCTTAAAAAATCACTACAGTCATCTTTATACAAAAATGTAACAACTAATTTTCCTGTCGCATTTTTATTTAAAGTTTTATATGGCTCCTCTGTATTTTGATTTATGTATGTTTCTTCTATAGATAAATATTTTCCTGAAACTCTACTAAATATTCTTGAACTTACATCTTCTGTAACTTTATCTACAATTTTTTGTTGCTCATCTTCTGACTTGTTAAAAACCAAATGGCTCTTTCTAACCATCTTTTCGATTAATTGTTTTCTTATAAAATCAAATTGCTCATATATTCCTTTATATTCTTTTCTATTAGTATCTAATATTTTTAAATATTTTAATATATTTGATTGTTCATCAATAAATTTATTAAAATCTATTTGATCATTTTTTATATGTTTAAATCTATCTATCTCTACTTGCTTTTTCATATAATAAAAGCTAAGCAAATCAGATATTCCATTTTTTAAAGATAACTCCGCTTTACTAAATTCTGTAACTGTGGGATTTTTTTTATTATGCATAATACTATGATATTTCTCAAGTTCTTTATTAATTCTTATTCCAGTCTCCATCATGCTTTGAAATCTATCCCAATCTGCGCCTTTTGATAAATGGAAAAAAAATTCATCACCTTTGTTTTGGAAATAATCTTTTATTATTATATTTCCAAACATTGAATATGTTAAATATACCATCTCTACATTTTTTTGATAACTATATGTACTTCTAGCATACATCGTCTTTTTAAGGCATTCTGTTATTCCTTCTCCAAAAAAACTATTAAATCCTCCATATCCATTTGCTAATGAGTGAAAAGTTTCATGTGAATTTGTATCTTTATTATCCCCTACACCTTTTCTTAAAACAATATTTTCTTTATTATATGGACCTGTAGGGCCAATATGATAACCTATAACAGTAGAATTTTCTTTAAGGTATGGATCTTGCTTTTCTGTTAGTGCTTGAAATATAATATTTCTAATACCTATAGTTAAACGCTCCCTGTCTACCCATTTCAAAAATCCTTCTTTTCCTAAATAAGTATATATATCATAATACGTTTCATATACTATATCTTTTATATCTTCACCAATATGTTGATTTAAATCTAAATTTCTCTCTATTTCTGAAAATTCCATATTCTATTCCTTATCTATATTATATAAAAATCTTTTTTTAAATTTAATTAAGTAAATAGGAAAAATAAATAATAATGCTATAAATAACACTCCCCCTATTAAAACATTTATAAATAAAAATAATATTGAAATTAAAAACCATAATAATATTATTTTTCTAAATATATTATATTCTCTTTCCATAGATATTTCTTTTATTATTCTTTTATTATCAAATGTATATATTAATTTGATACTTAGCATTTTCTTTATACTTTCTAAAAATGGATAAATCACCTCTGAATCCACTTTTTCTATATTAAATAATCTATTTTTCTTATTAAATTGTATTTTATAATTACAATTTACTTCAAGTTTTTCTGGCTTTATAGCTAATTCAGTAAACCATAATTTTATAAATTTACCATCTTTACAAACAAAAAGAAATGTAGATGGTACTTGTGGTAGACTATTTCCTCTTTCAGTAAGAATTTTACTTTTTCCAATAAAACAACCGTAAAAAACATCTCCTGACATAAGAGCATTTCCTTTAATCATGTTTGCTTCAAAGTTTTCTATTTTAATATTTTCTGATTTATTATTATCAAATTGATTCTCTTTTGGTTTTTCCTTGTTTCCTTCTATTAATTCATTTATGTAATTTGCAAGTTTAATATTTGAACAACCTTGTGCAATTATAACTTTAGTCTTATTTTTATTTTTTTCATTTTTATAGTTTAAATATACTTGATTTAAATTATCCGAAGGATCAAATGTTGCAAAAAGTATATCTTTTAATAATATCTTTTCATTTTCTTTTTTGCCGTATATTTCTAAATATTCCGTACATAAGACTATTTTTAATTTTTTATCTTTTCTATTCTTTAACATATACACTGAAAATAATATTGGAATTAATCCAATTATTATAAAAAATCCCCAAAATATTCTTAAAGCATTGTTTGGTGTGATTACACATAATATAATTAAAAATATTTCAGCAATTACAACGATTGTTAATCCTTGTTTTAATAATCCCCTATTTATCTGACTATAAATTTTTATTTTTCCATTATTTTCTTCTATCATTTGTACTCCTTAATTAAGCTATTCTATTAGCTTTTCATATCATTTATAAAATTTACAAATTCCGAATTCTTACATCCTTGTACAATAATAACTTTACTAATCATTTCTCCATTTTCATCTTTATAATTGATACTAGCCTCATTTAATTGACTATTTTCAACACATGAAACTTCTTGTATGTCCTTCATAAATATTTTTTGAATACCTTTTTTCATATACAATTCTATATATGATTTACTTATAACGATAGATAATGTTTTGTCAGGTGTATTTTTGAAAATTCGAAAACTTATTATTAATACAAACAATGAAATAATAGCTAATATTAGCCAAAAAACTTTTAGAAGCATATTTGATAATAAAAATATCATAATTATTGAAAATATAAGCGCAGCTAAAAAAAGCATTAAAGCCTTTTTTAGCTCCTTTGTATCTTTTACTTTATAAATTTCTATTTTATTATTATTTTCTTTTATCATTTGAACTCCCCTATTATTTTTTATTATCTGCATTAATTGCCGCTTGTGCTGCAGCTAATTTTGCAATTGGAACTCTATATGGTGAACAAGATACATAGTCTATACCTAATTCATTGCAAAATTCTACAGATGCTGGATTTCCTCCATGTTCTCCGCAAATACCTATTTTTAAATCTGGTCTTGTCTTTCTTCCTAGCTCTACTGCAATTTTCATTAATTTCCCTACACCTTTTCTATCTATAGTAGCAAATGGATCGAAATCATATATATTCTTAGAATAATATTCATTCAAGAATTTTCCGGCATCATCACGACTAAATCCAAATGTCATTTGTGTAAGATCATTAGTTCCAAATGAGAAAAATTCAGCTTCTTTTGCTATTTCATCTGCTGTTAATGCTGCTCTTGGTATTTCGATCATTGTACCTACATGATATCTCATTTCTAATCCAGCATTTTTTATAATATTATCTGCAGTCTCTGTAACAATTGATTTTACATATTTCATTTCTTTGTATTCACCGATTAATGGAATCATAATTTCTGGAATTACATTCATTCCTTCTTTATTAACATTAATTGCTGCTTCAATAATTGCTGTAGTTTGCATTACGGCAATTTCTGGATATGTAACATCTAATCTACATCCTCTATGTCCCATCATCGGATTAAATTCATGTAATTTTTGAATAACTTCTTTTATCTTTTCTTCGCTTACTTTCATTTCTTTAGAAAGTTCAGCTATTTCTTCTTGTTTTTTAGGTAAAAACTCATGTAATGGTGGATCTAATAATCTGATTGTTACCGTATATCCATTCATTGCTTTATATAATCCTTCAAAATCAGCTCTTTGCATTGGCAATAATTTTGCTAAAGCAGTTTTTCTTTGTTCAACTGTTTCAGAAAGAATCATTTCTCTTATAGCTTTAATTCTTTCTGGTGCAAAAAACATATGCTCTGTTCTACATAATCCAATTCCTTCTGCTCCAAAATTATATGCTTGTGTTGCATCTTTTGGAGTATCAGCATTTGCTTTTACTTTTAATTTTCTATATTGATCTGCCCAATTCATAAGCTCGGCAAAATTTCCAGTAACTTCTGCAGGAACAGTTTCAAGTTGTCCATTATATACATTACCTGTAGAACCATCTAAAGAAATATAATCTCCTTCTACATATTCTGATCCATCTGGTAATTCAAAATATCTTTCTGCTTCATTTACAACTATATCTGAACATCCAGCAACACAACATGTTCCCATTCCTCTTGCAACAACTGCTGCATGTGATGTCATTCCACCTCTAACTGTTAATATTCCTTTACATACATTCATTCCATCAATATCTTCTGGAGATGTTTCTAATCTTACTAAGATTAATTCTTTTTCTCCCTCTTCATGTAATTTCATTGCCTTTTCCGCACTAAATACTATTTTCCCTGTAGCAGCTCCAGGTGAAGCAGCTAATCCATGAGCTATTACTCTAGCTTCTTTTAATGCATTTTTACTAAAATTAGGATGTAATAATTGTTCTAATTGTTTTGGTTCTACTCTTAAAACAGCTTCTCTTTCATCTATTAATCCTTCTTTTACTAAATCTACTGCTACCTGCAAAGCTGCCTGTGCAGTTCTTTTCCCGTTTCTTGTTTGTAAGATATATAAATTTCCATGTTCTATTGTAAATTCCAAGTCTTGCATATCTTTATAATGATTCTCTAATTTTTTAGCACTTCTTACAAATTCATCATATACATCTTTATTTATTTCTGCTAATTTATCTATTGTCATAGGAGTTCTAATTCCTGCCACAACATCTTCTCCCTGTGCATTCATTAAAAATTCTCCATATATTTTATTTTCACCAGTTGCTGGATTCCTTGAAAAAGCAACTCCTGTACCACAATCGTCTCCCATATTTCCAAATACCATCATTTGAACATTTACTGCTGTTCCCCAATCTCCTGGTATATCATTTAATCTTCTATATGTAATAGCTCTTTGATTATTCCATGACTTAAATACAGCTTCAATGCATTCCAATAACAAAGATTTAACATCTTGTGGAAAAGCTGTTCCTGTTTGATCATAATATATTCCTTTAAAAACTTTTACTAAATCTTCAAGATCATTTGCATCCATATCTGTATCTTCATGCAAACCTCTTTGTCTTTTCTTAGTATCTATTGCACCTTCATAAATACTATTTGGTATTCCTTTAACGACATCACTATACATTTGAATAAATCTTCTATAACTATCATAAGCAAATCTTCTATTCTTTGATGCTAATGTCTTAACAGTTTCATCATTTATACCTAAATTTAAAATTGTATCCATCATTCCTGGCATTGAAACTCTAGCTCCAGAACGAACAGAAACTAATAGTGGTTTTTTTACATCTCCAAGTTTCTTACCGGTCATATCTTCTAACTTAGAAATAGCAACATCTATCTGTTTTAATATATCCTCTGATATTTTTTCTCCATCTTCATAATATTTTTTACAACATTCTGCTGATATTGTAAATCCTTGTGGAATAGGTAGTCCTAAATTTGTCATCTCTGCTAAATTAGCACCTTTTCCACCTAAAATATCTTTCATTTGTGCATTTCCTTCTTTAAATAGATATACATATTTTTTATTTTCTTCTTCCATATATCTCTCTCCTTTATCTTTTGAATCTTATTATCTCATTAATACCAATTTCTTATATCAACATTATATCACTTTATGTTTTTTAGTAAACCTTTTTAATTGCTTTTTCTGTTGGTATTACTATCTTGGAAACATTTACTTTTTTGGTTTTAAAAAGTTCATCTAATTGCTCTTCTAAATAATATTCTTGTTTAAAAAATATTCGTGTAAGCAATTTACTTATTTTTTCAAATTTACTCTCTTTTCGTACTATCAAACTTGTTTCCATAATATACACCTCTTTGGTATTATCTATCAAAATTCTATCATAAAGTATAAAAAAGTAAAAGACATTCATTAAATCTTTAATAAATGTCTTTTTTTATTTGATTAATTAAAATTCTATTTTTTCTGCAATCCAATTTTCTAATTCGTCAATATTTACTCTTACTTGTTCCATTGTATCTCTATCTCTTATAGTTACTGAGTTATCTTCTAATGTATCAAAATCTATTGTTACACAATATGGTGTTCCTATTTCATCTTCTCTTCTATATCTTTTACCAATGCTTCCTGCTTCATCATAATCACACATAAATTTCTTAGCTAAATTTGTATATACTTCTGTTGCTTTTTCAGATAGTTTTTTAGATAGTGGAAGTACTGCTACCTTGTATGGAGCTAGCGCTGGATGTAAATGTAATACTGTTCTTACATCTCCTTCTGCTATTTCTTCCTCTTCATATGCGTTGCATAAGAAAGCTAATAAAACTCTATCTGCTCCTAATGATGGTTCTATAACATATGGTACATATTTTTCTCCTGTTTCTTGGTCTAAATATGTCATATCTTGGTTTGAATGGTTCATGTGTTGTGTTAAATCATAATCAGTTCTATCTGCAATTCCCCATAATTCTCCCCATCCAAATGGGAAAGCAAATTCTATATCTGTTGTTGCTTTACTATAAAATACTAATTCTTCTTTTGAATGATCTCTTAAACGTATATTTTCTTTTTTCATTCCTAAACTTAATAGCCAGTTTTCGCAATAATCTTTCCAATATTTATGCCATTCTAAATCTGTTCCTGGTTTGCAGAAAAATTCTAATTCCATTTGTTCAAATTCTCTTGTTCTGAAAATGAAGTTTCCTGGTGTTATTTCATTTCTAAATGCTTTACCTATTTGTGCAATTCCCATAGGCATTTTCTTTCTTGATGTTCTTAATACATTTTTAAAGTCTACAAATATTCCTTGTGCTGTTTCTGGTCTTAAATAAATTTCTGCTGTTTTATCTTCTGTAACACCTTGGAATGTTTTGAACATTAAGTTAAATTTACGTATATCTGTAAAGTTTGTTTTACCACAGTTTGGGCATGGTATTTTATGTTCATTTATAAAGTTTATTAATTCTTCATCGCTCATACCATCTGCAATCATGTCTTTTCCTTGCTCATGAGCCCATTCTTCAATTAATTTATCTGCTCTATGTCTTGTTTTACATTCTTTACAATCAATTAATGGATCTGAAAATCCTCCAACATGTCCAGAAGCAACCCATGTTTCTGGATTCATTAATATTGCTGCATCTAATCCTACAATATTTGGTTGTTCTTGGATAAATTTTTTTCTCCATGCAGCTTTAATATTGTTTTTTAATTCATTTCCTAAAGGACCATAATCCCATGTATTTGCAAGTCCTCCATAAATTTCTGAACCTGGATAAACATATCCTCTTGATTTGCATAATGCTACAATTTTTTCCATTGATTCTACCATAATAAAAACCTCCTAATACTTTATTTGCTAAGTACTAGAAGGTTTTATTAAATCAAAAAAACTTCCGTACCTAGCATATTAGCTAGGGACGAAAGTTATATTCCGCGGTTCCACCCTAATTGATAATTTATAATTATCCTCTTAATTTTATAGTGCTCCAAAGCTCCCCATATTTTTTAGCTATTAGTTCACACCAACCACTAACTCTCTTTAAGCTTTATAAATACTTTTTCTTCTTCATTGCACTTATTAAATTTACATACTTATATCATATTTTTTCTAAAAAATCAATAATTATTATCTTATAAATACAAAATAAATTGCCAAAACAATTTCTGTTATTAAAATTGTTGGGAATCCTATTGTAAATTTTAATTTTTTGGTTTTATGTCTAAATAAATACATTCCTGCTATTCCACCAATTCCACCACCAAGTAAAACTAGTGTAAATAAACCAGCTTCGCTAATTCTCCATTCACCATGCTCAGCTCTTCTTTTGTCCCACCACATAGCACAAAAAGCCATTAAATTAATTACTAACAAATAAATTAAAATGTTTTTTGGTGTAAATATTGCTTCTAATAATAATTTATAATCTATCATCATTCTCTCCTATATCTTTAAAAATACTTTTAATATAATCTAAATTCAAATTATAATTTATATTTAAATCATTTATTATAGCATTTGTATAATCTTTATTAACATTTAATACAGTGGCATATGCTATATGTTTTTCTAAAACCATTACACTATCTATTTTCTTTTCTTTTATTAAAGTATAATCTTGCAAATAGTTTTTATATTTATCCCATCTTTTCATTTCTTTTGCCCCAGCATTTGTATATATCCCAGATGTATATTCTCCTTTTCTTAGTTTTTCTGAAATAATTCTTATTATTGGTTCTAAAAAAGCAAGTTCCATTGCAGTAAAAAAAATTAAAACCATAAAATTGACACCACTATCCAAATTTATATTAGAATTTAGATTATTTATTATTGCCAATAATATCATTATAATAAAATACAACATCAAGAAAACTACGTATAAACTAATCTTTGTATTTTTTAAAAATTTATATTTGTTAAATTCTTCTATTATAATACTTTTCCATTTACTAAAATTAATTTTTTGCTTTTTTACTATTTTATCATATAAATATTTTTCATCTAGAGGAAGATTTTTTATATCTGTATTAGTTCCAATTCCTATAGAATATACATCATCTTTTTCTTTTATAATATTTAAATATCTTTTTGCACATAAATCTAATATACATGCCATTATATCTTTTTCTTTTTCTATTTTTTGATTTTGAAGATATGATAAAATTGCAGGACTATATTCCACTTCCATATCTCTTATATATATTCCTTTATCTTTTGATATTCTGGATTTTAATTTATTATATATTTCTGTTCCTATTCTAATTCCAATATATCCTACTAATATTATTATCATTAATATTAAACTACCAATATCTTTATATATCATATTTGCAATAACAATTGGTATAAGTGTAAATGGTAGATATATTACTATTGTTGCTATTGATGCATATTTTTTTATATCTCTTGTTTTAAAAAGCATTATTATAGAAATTGTTCCTACAACAAATACCCATATTGTAATAAATAAAATCATTTTCTTCCCCTTTAACAATAAAGGTGAATATTTTATTATCCACCTTTATTATTCTTATATTTAAGCAAATAAACTCATTTGGTTGCTTTCTGTCATTCCTTTTAAACAGCCTGCATTTCTTAATAATTCTATTACAGAACTTCCAGCTTTTGCTCTCATTCTTATATCATCTATACACATAAATGGTTCTTCTTCTCTTGCTTTAACTATACTTTCTGCTGCAACAGTTCCAAGACCTGGAATACTATTTAATGGTGGTCTTATTCCATCCTCTTCTGCAATAAACTTTGTACTATGAGATTTATATAAATCAATTGGCAAGAAATTAATTCCTCTTTCATACATTTCTAGAACTAATTCAAGTATTGCATACATATTCTTGTCTTTTGTTGAAGCAGAATTTCCTGCTAAATCTATTTCTTTCATTTTATTTAACACTTTTTCTTTCCCATGACACATTATATCACTATCAAATTCATCTGCTCTGATTGAAAAATATGCTGTATAATATGCTTTTGGCTCATGTACCTTAAACCACGCAATTCTAAATGCATTTGTAACATATGCTGCTGCATGTGCTTTTGGGAACATATATTTTATTTTTTCGCATGATTTTATATACCAATCTGGCACATCATGTTCTTTCATTAATTCTTTATATTGATCCCATTTAGGTTCTTTTCCTTTGGCTACTTTTCCTTTACGAACTGATTCCATTATTTTGAATGAATCATTTGGTGGTAAACCTTTTTTTATCAAGTAAATCATTATATCATCACGACAACATATTGCTTGTGATAATGTAACTGTTCCTTCATCTATTAAAGATTGAGCATTTCCAAGCCACACATCTGTACCATGTGATAAACCAGAAATACGAATTAATTCATCAAATCTTTTTGGTTTAGTATCTACTAACATTCCGTCTTACAAATTTTGTACCAAACTCTGGAATTCCATAACTTCCTACTTGTGAATGTATTTGTTCAGGTGTTACTCCTAAAGCATCTGTAGAACTAAATATTGACATTGTTTCTTTATCATCCAATGGTACTTTTGTTGGATCTATTCCTGTAATATCAAATAACATTCTTATCATTGTAGGATCATCATGACCTAGTATATCAAGTTTTAATAGGTTTTGATCTATTGAGTGATAATCGAAATGTGTTGTTATAATATCAGAATTTGGATCATCTGCTGGATGTTGAACAGGTGTAAATTCATAAATTTCTCTTCCCTTTGGAACAACTATAATTCCTCCTGGATGCTGTCCTGTTGTTCTTTTTATACCTGTACAACCTTGCGAAATTCTTGCAACTTCTGCATTTGTAACTGGTATATTTCTTTCTTCATAATATTTTTTTACATATCCAAATGCAGTTTTATCTGCAACTGTACCTACTGTTCCTGCTTTAAATGTTGTTCCCTTTCCAAATATTACTTCTGTATATCTATGTGCTTTTGCTTGATATTCGCCGGAGAAGTTTAAGTCTATATCAGGCTCTTTATCTCCATTAAATCCTAAGAATGTTTCAAAAGGTATATCCATTCCATCTTTTACAAGCTTTGTACCACATTTTGGGCAATCTTTATCTGGAAGGTCAAATCCGTTTTCAAATCCATAATCTGTAAAATCTGAATATTTACAATTCGGACATCTATAATGTGGTGGAAGTGAATTAACTTCTGTAATACCTGTCATATTTGCTACAAATGATGAACCAACAGAACCTCTTGATCCAACTATATATCCATCTTCATTTGATTTCCAAACTAGTTTTTGTGCAATTATATACATAACTGAGAATCCATTTTTTATAATTGATGTTAACTCTTTATCAAGTCTTTCTTCAACTATAGCTGGAAGTGGATCTCCATATAATTCATGTGCTTTAGAATAAGCAATTTCTTTTATTGTTGTTTCACAACCCGGTATATGTGGTGGACATTTCTCTGGTGAAATTGGACTAATCCAATCACACATATCTGCCACTTTATTTGTATTAGTTACAACAACTTCATAAGCTTTTTCTTTTCCTAGATATTCAAATTCCTTAAGCATTTCTTCTGTTGTTCTTAAATATAGTGGCGCTTGCTGATCTGCATCATCATAACCTTGTCCTGCTTGTAGCATTCTTCTATATATTTCATCTGATGGATCCATAAAGTGAACATCACAAGTTGCTACTACTAATTTATTAAGCTTTTCGCCTATTTCAACAATCTTTCTATTAATATTTCTTAATCCTTCTTCATCTGGAACTGTTCCATTTCTAATTAAGAAATCATTATTTCCTAAAGGTTGAATTTCTAGATAATCGTAGTCTTTTGCAATATCTTCTATTTCTTCATCGGTTTTACCCATTTCTATTGCTTGATATAATTCTCCTGCTTCACAAGCACTTCCCAATATTAAACCTTCAGAATATTTTTTATATATTGATTTTAATATTCTTGGCTTTTTATAAAAATAATCTAAATGTGAAATAGATACTAATTTATATAAATTTTTTAGTCCTACATAATTTGTTGCTAAAATTATTGCATGATATGTAGGTAATTTTTTAAAGTCTGCTTCTCCTGCAACTTTTTTAGTTATATCATCTAGAGTTTCACACCCTTTTTCTTTTAACATATTAAGCATAACATTTAATACTTTTACAGTTGTATCTACATCATCTAACGCTCTATGTGCTACTTCTACTTTTATGCCTAAATTTTCTGCAATTTTTCCTAGTTTATATTTTTTATAATCTGGGAATAAGTCTTTTGCAAGTCTTAAAGTATCTAAATATGTATTATCTAAACTTAATCCTAATTCATTTGCATTATATTTTAAAAAACCTATATCAAAATCTGCATTATGTGCAACTAATACAGAATCTTCTACAAATTCTAGTATTTTTGGCATAACTTTATCTATTGTTTCCGCATCTTTAACCATATCGTCAGTAATATTTGTAACTTCTACAACTCTTTGTGGAATTGGCTTTTCTGGATTTACAAAACAAGAAAATTCATCTATTACTTCTCCATTTTTTACTTTCATAATACCCACTTCTGTAATTTTTTCTGTTCTAAATGAAAATCCTGTTGTTTCTAAGTCTAATACACAATATGTTGTATCTATACTTTGACCTTTAGAAAAAGATACTGGAGAAACTTTATCTGGTGCTAAATATGCTTCAACACCATAAATTATTTTAATATCATGATTATCAAATCCCAATAATTTGTGTGCTTCTGGAAATGCTTGTACAACTCCATGATCTGTTATAGCTATAGATTTCATTCCCCACTTCATAGCTCTTTTTATTAAATCTGTTGCAGAAGTCATACCATCCATTTGACTCATCTTTGTATGCATATGAAGCTCTACTCTTTTTTCTTCTGCGTTGTCCATTCTTACTTCTTTTTTTGGTGGCTCTATTTCCAAAATAGTATATGCCATAACAGTTTGTTCATGAGAAAATGAATCCATTTGTGCAGTTCCAGCAATTTTTATTGCTTTTGCATTTTTTACTCTTCCCATAACTTTTTTAGCATTTTTCTTATCAAGAAATGCTTTACATGTTAATGTACTTGTTCCATCATATAAATCAAAGCTATATAATACTCTTCCAGATTTTAATTCTCTATCTTCTGTATTTATTACTTCTCCCTCTAATGAAACTTTTTTATCATCAACACCTAAATCTTTTATTTTTACCAATGGTTCATTTATTGTTAATGAATTTCCTAAAATTAA
>CALXVT010000031.1 GCA_944392175.1 uncultured Clostridia bacterium | reverse complement strand
GATAACTAATTTTGAAGATATTAATACTTCTAAAAATAGTTCTACCGTTACGAAAAGTAACATCGGTACATAAAGATTTAAGTGAAAGATTACTAAAGATAAACCCGATATTAGCTAAAGAAGTGAGAAAAATATTAGATAAAAATAAAGCAGAAAGGCACATAAGAGGAGGGATGGCAACCAAATTAAAGTATAGTCATTTGAGAAATGGAAAGGTAGGATAATAAATATTTTGAAAACTAAAAGTAATATTTTCATAAAAATGTAAGGAGTAAAGTTAAAAAAATAAATATAAATAAAATATGATACAAGGTACAGAAATTTTATTATTAATTAAATATTACTAATGATAGCTAATTACCTTATATTAAAAAAAGTAACAAAAAAAGTCCCAAGATTAAAACTTGGGACTTTTTTCTATTTAAACATATTTTTAAATAATGTTAGTAATTTAAATAGTGAATTAAAGATTGAATTTCCTTGTTCTTCTTCTTGCTCATAGTCTGAATCTTTATCAACTGTGTTACCAGCTTTAATTTCTTCGGCTTTTGTAATAAAGTTTTGAACATGTCCTTCATAAACATTATATTTATTTCCCATAATTATAAATGCATGATTTTCACCTTCTGCTACAAATCTTTGTACATAAGGTATTTTAGTATTATTCATTGCTGTTTCATAAACTCTATCACTGTTTTCAAAAGGAACTGTTGTATCTGCAGTACCGTGAATTATTAATATTGGAACTTCAGCATTTGCTAAACTATTTAAAGCGTTTTGCTTTTCATCAAAGTTTTCTTCAGTTAAACCTACGTCTATTGTATTTATTAAAAGGTTTTCTACTAAGTTATCAGAAGAAAGGATATTATTTAGGTTACCTAAATCTACTTTATCTAATAAACCTAATACTGTAGCTACTAATTCTGAATCACCTAAAGATCCAAATAAATCATTTATGATACCTGTCATAGATGTATAACCACAGTCTTCTATTACACCAATAACTTTTTTGTCTTTAATAGATACTCCGTCTACTTCTAATCCAGATAGGAATAGAGTTGTTGCTCCACCAAGTGAAACACCGTGAACTAGAATTTCGTTACAATTATTAGGATATGTAGTGTTTAAGTATGTTAACCAGTCATAAATATCAAGACTCTCTAAGTATCCCATTGTACTTTTTCCTTCACTATTTCCACAGCCTCTTAAATCTGGAGCGATAACGTTAAATCCTTGATCTAAATACATTTGTCCAAGAGTATCTGCAATTGCTTGACCATTCATCATAAATGCGTGTACTAAAACTACCCATTTATTTGATGTAGGATTTCCATTAGCATCTTTGTTCGCGTAATAGATGTTAGCACTTAGTTTAACATTATAATCATTACCTACAAGTTTTCCAGCTGTTGTAGCTTGAGTATTAACTACTGCATCTGGTGTTAATGTTTTTAAATTTGTTCCTATATTAGAAAATAGTGATTTGATTAAATCTAGTATTTTTTGTAATAAATTTGATGTATTACCAGAATCTTCTGTTAAAACTGCGGTTAAAAGTTTATTATAAATATTATTGATTCCTGGTTTGTTGTTATATTTATCTCTAAGTTCTAATATTTTATTTATCATTTGTTTTTTTGCAGTGTTGTAATCTGTTCTAGAATTAATTCCTTTTGTAAAACTATTCATATCATTTAAATATAATCTATATGCATTATCATTATTATAAGTTATGCTTGAAAATGTGAATGCAGCATAAGATGATGATGTACTAAATGATATTAATAGTATCACAATAGCAAAAATTGCTAAAATCTTAGTGAATAAAAATTTTTTATTCATTTTTAAATTCCCCCTTCCAATTATGGAAAAGTTTCCATAACTATATTAATTATAGCATTTTCAAACAAAACAGTCAACGAAAAGAGTAAACATAATAAAAGTATCTTCGATTTAAGAAGCAACATAAAATATAATAGGTGATATAAATGAATAGAATAAAAAAAGGTTCAATTGTTACTAAAGTATCTGACAATAGAAATGTATTATTTAAAGTAGAGAAAATATTAAAAAGTTCTAAAAATGAAGAAGCATTATTAAAAGGATTATTTGTTAGAATAATAGAGAGAATTGCACTAAAAGATTTAAGAGTCGTTGATAGAAAAGAAGTTAATAAATATATAGAAGATACCAATAAGTTACTAGAGAAAAGAATATATAAAAGGAGAAATAGACAGGATTTAAAACAAATAAAAACAGGAAGTATTCTGCATATTGATGGGGATAGAAGATATACAGAAAAATCATATAGATATTATAAAAAATTAGGTTTAAATTCTATTGTAAAATTTGTACCTGAAGAGAAACAAGAATTATATATTAATCATCTACTTTCTAAATATAAACCTGATATATTAGTTATAACTGGTCATGATGGAATGATAAGAAAAGGCAAATGTTTTAATGATTTATATAATTATATAAATTCGAAGTATTTTATAAATACTGTAAGAAAAGCGAGAGAATGGGATACTAAAAAAGAGTTAGTAATTTTTGCAGGAGCTTGTCAAAGTTATTATGAAGCACTAATGTCTGCTGGAGCAAATTTTGCTTCATCTCCTGCCAGAGTATTAATAGATTTTGCAGATCCATTAATTGTTGCTGAGAAAATTGCAACAACAGATAGCAATTATTATGTTAGCATTAATGACATAGCAAACGATCTTCGAGATGGAAAAGATGGTATTGGAGGTGTTGGTGCTAAAGGGAAAAGTAGAAAATTACAATCTTGTAATCAAAATGTAAAGAAAATGTAACAAAGCACAATACATTACCTATAAGTGTTGAAAAATAAGCAAAAACGAACAATAGACATAAACATTGTCTTTTTGACACTATTCGACCTGAATGATATAATAAATTCAGTTTTATAAAGTAGGTGATGACATGATTTGTAAAGAAGATATAACAAATCTTAAAACAGATATTGATGGAAAAATTGGTCAAAAGATCATAGTAAAAGGTTCATTAGGTAGAAGCAGGACTTTTGAAAAAGAAGCCACAATTGAAAAAGCCTATCCAAATATTTTTATAGTAAAATATGATGAAAATGATAGAAATGTAACATATAGTTATACAGATATATTAACAAGAACTGTAGAAGTTCAGGTATTTGATGGCCAAGAATATAGTCCATTAATACCACCAGCAGAAGAAAAAAAATCTCATAGAAGAGTTGATTAGTAAAAATTCCTAGAAATAGGAATTTTTTTTTGCCTCTTTTCATAAAAATATAAAAAGAAAAGGAGGTACAAAATGGGAATCGAAGTTATTAACGACAATTTATGTGTTAATAGATTAGTAGAAAAACAGAAAAAAGAAGTTACATTAGAAAGTTCTATAATTGTTCCAGATATAAAGCCAGATATAGTAAAACCTGTTGATTGTAGCGGAAATATATGCATATATAAAAAGGAGTTGGTTAATGGAAAAATAAAAGTTGATGGTAGCATTGACTGCAATGTTATGTACATTGTAGACAGCGAAACAGAATTTGTAAGAAGTTTGAATAGTAATATAGATTTTTCGGAATATATAGATATAAAGAACAATATTGTAGAAGCAGATATTGATGTAGCTATAAAGTTAAAACAAATGGAATGTGACGTTTTAAATGGTAGAAAAGTAAATTTAAAGGCTGTTATTGAAATAACAGCAACGATTTATTCTAATGAAAATATAAAAATTGCTAAAGATATAAAAGGAGATTGTGAGATACAAAGATTAGATAAAATTATTCAGTTAAATTCTATGATAGGAAAAAATTCATGTAAAGCATATGCAAAAGAAAACATTATTTTGGAAAATAATGAAAAGTTGGTAGAAATATTAAAAAAAGAAATAGAAATAAAAAATAAAGATTTTAAAATAAGTTATAATAAAATTTTGGCAAAAGCAGATATATGTGTAAAAATTTTATATCTAACAGAGGAAAATGAAATAAAATATATAGAAAAGCAGATACCAGTAATGGGATTTATAGATATGCAAGATATTACAGAAAATAATATTTGTGACGTAAAATATATGATTAAAAATATTATTGTTAAACCAAATAGTTCAGAAGACAATTCTATTTATATCGAAATAGAAGTAGAAATGAATTGTTTTTCTTATGAAACAAAAGATGTAGAATTATTACAAGATTTATATAGTCCGGTAAAAAATATTTTATATAAAGAAAAAAATATTAATGCGATGATGGGATTACAAAATATTAATGATGTATTTAATATAAATGAAAAAATAAATAATTTGGATATAGGAGTTAATAAAATATATACGGCAAGTGTAAAAACTTTAATAACAAATATTGAAGTGCTAGAAGGAAGAGCTGTTTACGAGGGCGAAATAATTGAAACTATATTGTTTGAAGCTAGTACAGCAGAAAGAATAGAAAGAAGAGAAATAAAATTTCCTTTGAATTATGAGGTATCACTAGTAAATCAGATAAATAAAGAAAATATAGATGTTGAAATAGAAACTATTACAAATAATGTAACATTAGAACAAGATAATAGTTTATCTGTAAAAATAGAATTAAACATTCAAACAAAAATGTTTAAAAGTATGAGTATAAATATATTGGAAGATTTAGAAGAAAAAGAAATAGAAAATCAAAACAGTTTTAGTATAATTATATATTTTGTAAAAAAAGGAGATAGTTTATGGAAAATAGCTAAAAAGTTCAAAAGTACAGTAGAGGCAATTAAAAAAATTAATAAAATAGAAGACGAGGATAATTTAACAATAGGAATGCCACTGTTTATACCAAGATATGTTTCAAAAATAAGGGCTGGATAATATGGATATAATATATTCAAGAAAAAGTATAAAACTGCATAAGAAATATATTAATGTAGTTACTATAATAATTATAGCAATATGTACAGTAATATTTTTATTAAATACTATTACACCAGTATATAATAGATTATGTGAAAGTGAAGCAAAAGCAACTGCAACCAAAATTGTTAATAATACAATAGACAATGTTATGGATAAGTACACATATAATGATTTAGTTACTATAAGCAAGGATAATAACGGAAAGATAAATTCTATTCAAGCTAATATAACGACATTAAATAAGTTAGTTTCTGAAATATCGAGTAATATTCAAAACAGTATAGATTCACAAGAAAATAGAGATATATACATAAGATTAGGTTCTTTTACAGGAATAACTATATTATCTGGAAGAGGTCCAAAAGTTCCAATTAGAATTTCAAGTATTGGAAATATTGACACAGAATTAAGTAGTCAGTTTGAAAGTGCAGGAATAAACCAAACAATTCATAAAATCAATTTAAAAATAAATTGTGAAATACAAATTTTAACACCTTTTAATACAATTACTAGTTCTATTGACGAGAATGTGATTTTAGCAGAAAATATAGTGATTGGAGAAATTCCAGAAAGTTATTTAGATATAGGAAATTTATTACAAAATGAAAAAAATTAAAGAAAATTAAAAAAAATCCCCCAAAATCCCGAAAAACGTGTTATAATGTGGGCGAAGTGTTATTATGATAAAATGCCTAGTAATATATTATTGAAATATAGTAAAAAGAAGGAGATAATATATGGATAATATACTAAACGTAAAAAACATGATTAATATCAAAGTTATCGGTATAGGTGGAGCTGGTAACAATGCAGTAAACAGAATGATAGAAGACGGAATAGATGGGGTAGAATTTTATGAACTTAACACAGAAGTAAAAGTTTTCGAAGATGCAAAAACTAAAAATGTAATGCAAATCGGAAAAGAAATCACAAAAGGATTAGGTGCTGGTGGAGATGTTTCTATAGGAGAAAAAGCAGCTCTAGAAAATAAAGAAGAAATCAAGAATATATTACAAGGTACAGATTTATTATTTTTAACAGCAGGAATGGGCGGTGGAACTGGAACAGGAGCAATTCCAGCAGTAGCACAAATGGCAAAAGAAATGGGAATTCTAACAGTAGGAATCGTATCAAAACCATTTTCTTTTGAAGGTAGAATACGTATGGCAAAAGCAGAGCGCGGAATTAATGAACTAAGAGAAAATGTTAATTCTTTAATTGTTGTATTAAATGATAATTTATTAAAAACAAATAATAGAATAACATTAGAAAATGCTTTTAAAGAAGCAGACTTAGTTTTAGAAAAAGGTATAAAAGGTATTACAGACCAAATAGCAACACCAGGTTTAGTAAATATAGACTTTGCAGATATTAGAACAATCATTGGATACAAAGGAAATGCCTATATGGGAATAGGTAGAGGTAAAGGAGATACAAGAAATGATCAAGCTGTAAAAGAAGCAATCGGAAATCCTTTAACAGAAACAAGTATTCAAGGAGCAAAAGGTGTTATTGTTAATATAGCTGGTAGTGCTGAAATGCCATTAGATGAAATTAACGCAATAATGACAGTAATTGGTGATAGAGTTGATAATCCAGAAGCCAATATAATTTTTGGAACAATTATAGATGACTCATTACAAGATGAAATTGTAATTACTGTTATTGCAACAGGAATAGAGAAATAGGGATTGAGGGACGGTCCTAAAATCCCTACTTAAAAAAATAACTTTGAGTGAATTTTAGTAGCTCAAAGTTTTTTTGATGTATAAGCTAATTCATTAAAATAAATATTGTAAAAAAAATTCTGCAATGGTATAAATATTATAGAAGATAAAAGTGATTTTTAGCGGAGGAAAGAGATGGAAGATAATTATCCAAAGGCATATAAAGAAGTAATCGAAATATTAAAATATGTACCTCAAGAAAGTGTTAACAAGATACCAAATGAAATGCTAGAAACTTTCAAAATAAAAATGGATAATAATTATAATTTTTCAATTGATATAAATAAAAAATTAGAAGAACAAAATTTGTTAGATGAAACTAAAGCAATTTTAGCTAATATATTTAGAGATTATTGGGCTACAAATTATCAAAGAGAAAGAATTAAAGCAAAAGAAAATTATGACAGACAAAAAATGGACGAAGAAAAGAGATTAAAATACAATTCTGATATTTTTGCTAAAAGGAGAAGCGAAAATGCCGGGTTAAAAGAAAAACAAAGTGAAGTAATAAATACTTTACCTATAAAACCAAAAAAAGAAAGATTTTATCTTAAGATAATTAATTTCTTAAAAAAAATGTTTAAGAGAGAAAGGAATAACGATATGGAAGAAAAAGATGATAAAAAGGGATATGAAATATTAAAAAAACTTAATGAAAGACTTAAAAAATTTGGAGATAATGATAAAACTAAAAAAGAAAAAGAAAATGATGATGGTGAGGAAAGATAAATAGTAAGATAGGAGTAAAAAATGACAAAAGAAAAAATTAAGTATGTTCTTGATAATGAAGATAATATAGCTGAAGAAATAGATGAAAAATTAGAAGAATTAAACATTGATTTATCTGATGACTTTTCTGCAGAAAATATTAAAGGCTTTTATGATGAATGCAATAAATATATTCCTGAAATTTTTGAAAAATATAATTTAGATTTTGAAGCTTTTAAAGTATTTGTTGCTATTTATGAAGAAAATAAAACATTTAGAGAGCAAGTTTTAGGTATAGACGAAGCCAATCAATTATTAAAAGATGTTATTGATATATATGGAGACGAAGCATATGATAAATTAGGATGTAATTCACGTGATTTTGAAATCTCTGATATTGAAGGAATATTGTCAGGAAGTGATATACAAAGATATGAAGAATTTTATAAAAAACTAGTAAGTTCAGAATGTGAGAAAGCTTATACACTTGAAGAATTTTCTAATATTTTACTAAGTATAAAACCAGAGTATATTAATCAAGATTTATTAAAGGTATTTTTAAAAAATCCAGATAAACCAATTCTAGATTCAGATATAAGAACATTTATTGATAATGCGCCATCTAAAATTGCAAATGGGACTAGCATAAAAACATTAGTTAGTAGAACAGATAGAATCGATGATTTATCAATTCTAAGTCAAATTCCACCTGAATTATATGATCAAGATTTTGCCAAAAGTTTATTAGAAAAAAATAGTCAAACAGTTAGTATATTTGCATTAATTCCAGAACAAATAAAAAATAAAGAATTATGGGAATTAGCTATATCAAAGAATAGACAAATCATCTATTCTTTGCCTGAACAAAAAATAGATGAAAGTATGACAGATGATGAATATAGTGAATGGTGTAAATATTTAGTATTAGATGTAATTAAAAATAATCCTGATGATATTACAGAAATTTTCTCAGATTTACAAGATTATCAAAAAAGTACAGATGTTTGTGTGGAAGGAGCAAAATTATTAAATGAAGAGGGATATAGAGTTCAAGATTTTTTGGAAAGTGTTCCCGAAAAAAGTCGTAATAGAGAGATATATGAACTATTACTACAAAAATCTAATACAATAATATCACTAATTCCAAATGAAAATTTTGAAGAAGGTTTATCACAGGAAGAATACGCAGAGTGGGTCGATAATATAATAACTCGAAAAATAGCTCAACTAAAAACTATGAATGGATTATATATATATATACCTAGAGAAAAAATGACAGAAAGAGTATGGAATTCACTAATTGATAAATCTAAGGAATTAAATATAGAAAAAAATGACAAAAGTGAATTTGGCCTACAATCTGTTCCTGTTCAAAACATAACTATTGAGATGTGTGAAAGAGCTATAAAGGATATAAGTAAATTTCAAATCAACTATATGCCATCGATAGACAGAAAAATTGATACAATATTTAGTGATACAGAAAGAGAAGAATACAAAAAATGGATTGCACGTTTTTCCGAGAATGAAAAGCAAGAATACAGAAAATGGTATGAGGGAAAAGTAATAGAAATTCTGAAGGAAGTTGATGGTGGAAATATATTTACAGAAAGATTTGAAGCTGATAGGAATAGTAGAATGTGTATTCCAACTGAGGCTATAACTGTAAATATTATAGATGCATACTTACAAAAAAGAGGACCTACTGGAATAGAACAAATTCCTTTCCCAAGCGAACTTACAAATTATAATGAACAATATGAAGATATCATTTTATCTGCAATTTCAATGCTTGAAGAAAAAAATTATTTGGACAGTACAGGTCCAGGACAAGCATTAATAGAGAGTTGGGATATTTTAGATAAAATCCCAGAAGAATATAGAACAGAAAAAGTTATACTAGAAGCAGTAAAAAAACATCCAAAATACTTAGATTATGCAGATATAGAAAGCGAAAATTTTGAAGAACTTCTAAATATTGGATATAGAAACAAATTAAAGAGTATTGGAAGAACAACATTGTCACCAAAAGAAATAGAATTAATGAAGAAATTTGCAAAAAATAATTCAAATTTATTTTCTACTCTTAATTTAGATATTTTATCACCAGACATAGTTTCAATTATTGGTGAAAACAGTATAGAAAGAATATCAAGATACGAAGGACTTCAAGCATCAATTCTAGAGGTAGCAAAAACTAAAGAGACATTACTTGTTTTTGGTGTTGCATTAGAAAATTTAAGTCAGAATAGTTTATTTCCTGAACCATTAATTGAACAAATAATTCAATCTATTAGAACAGAAGTAAGCAATAAATATAATTCAAAAACAGAAAAATATGAAGTACCTAATGATCATTTTATAAAAATAGCGGCTGATAGAATAGAAGATACATCAAAACCTTTAACCGAAGAAGAAAAAACAATAGTTTCTTATTTAGTATTAAATCCAAAAGAAGCTAGTAAAATAAAAAATTATGATCAAATATTAAATTTTGTAGTAAATAAAAATACTGAATTAGATGATACAATAAATTCTAAAAATATTACTTTGGTAGATGCAAAAAATGTTTACCTTGAAAGAATTGTTGGAATAGACTATGAAACTACTATGGATTTAATTAAAAAATATGGGAATGATTCAGAGCAATTACTAGCAAAATATGAGGGAAAAGAACTAGAAAGTTATAAAGAAAAGGCAGAAAAAGAGGCTTTAGAAATTATTACAAAATTAAAATCCTTAATTTCAGAAAATGATTTAGAGAAAATCAGGGAAGCATATCAAGAAGCAATCGAAAAAGAAGATAAAACAAATTCATTTGAAAGATATAAACAATTGGCAATATTAGATAGTTCATTAAGAAGAGCTTATGGAAGAGATATTACACAAACTTTAAGTGACCATAGTAAGGAAAATAATATAGAAACCATTGAGCATACAGAGGATGGACGAGAATATGTAGTAAGAAAATTAACAGGACCATTTGACAGGATGGTTAGTCTTATGAATGCATATAGAAAAAGTGATGCTGAAGGAGATATGTATGATAAATGGAATACATCAAAAATGGCAGGAAACCATGCTTTATGTTATAGTTTTATAAATGAATCAAATCCAGGAACAGCAATGATAGAAGATAGAAAAGGAATAATTATTTCTATAAGTGATTTTGATTCAGAAGCAGTAACTGCAACAGCACCATATGATTTATCTTCTGATTCAAGAGAAAATACGACAGTAACTTATAGACCACAAAAGTTTTATATGGCCAGCAATTTACCTGACCAAACACGTGCTAGATATTCTGAAGTCGATATAGAAATACAAGATGTTTCAAAAGGAGTATCAGAATATAGAAAAATTCAACCTACAAGTATAATTTGTTTTGAGAAAATTGATGAAGATAGTATAAATGCGGCTATCGAATTAAGTAAAAAACTTGGAAGAAATATTCCTATTGAATTAATAGATAGAAGAGAGTTAGCAAGTCAAACGCGAGAAGAAATAAATGGTTTGTTAGAACAATTTAAAAATGGAGAAAGTATACAACCTGAATTAATAGAACAAATTATAACAAAATTTAATAATGTAAGAAATGCACATATGGATTCTAATTTGTCAAATGAGTTATTAGGTCAAGAAGGTATGTTCAATAAAAATCACTTAAATGAAATGCTTTCAGAAGCTATAGATTCTATAAAAGAAAGAATGGAAGAAGGACAAGTTGAAGAAGGAATAAAAGCGATAGAGCAAATTAAACATTATGTAAAAACAGAAAGGGAGAAAAATGTATTAATGCCAACTCAATTCGAAAAACAGATGATGTCAGGGATTGATTTGGATATAGATTATAGATTGGATGAACTTCAAAAAAGCTATAGTCAAAAAGAAATAATAGCAGATTCTAGAAATGAAAGTTTTGACGTGCTAAGCAATAATGAAGATTTAATTTCTCCTACATTTGAAATAGTTTGTGGAAAAAGGACTAATATGCCGGAACAACTATCATTTACCGAATTTAAAGATTATGTAGATAGTTTAGAAGTAGGCGAAATTATAAAAGAAGTACATGAAAAAGGTTACTATAGTGAAAATAAATCATATTCAGAAGAACATGTTGCAAGAGTTGCAATGTTTTCTAATGCTATTGCTAATATAGAAGGAGCAGACGATAAAACAAAAATATTATTAGGAGAAGCAGTAAAATATTATTCTTGTGGAAGGCAACTAGATATGGCAAAAGAAAATCATCAAGAATATAGTGCTAAAATAGCTGCAAAAGAATTGAAGGATAGATATTCTGAAGCTGATGTAGGAATAATACAAGCAGCAATAGAATTGCAAAACTTAAATGATTCATCATTGACATCAGAAGAAAATCAAAAATTAAGACAGGAAAAACTGACTGAGTTATGTGATAAATACAATTTGAGTTTAAATGAAAGTGGGAGAATAGAAACTATAGCTACATGTATATCAGATGCTGTTACTCTAGATACTACCAGATTTGCAAATAAAGCATATCCTCCACCGGGAGAGGCATTTTATTATGATGATTTAAAAACAGATGCTGCAAAAAGACTTGTAAAAGCAAGTTATTGTATGCAAGATAAATTATCAGAAGAACATTTAGAAAAAATGGAAAGAGTAGCTCATATAGATTTTAAATCTGAAAAAGATACTATTATAAAAGAATTTTTTACTAAAACATTAGAATTTGGATTTGAAAAAAAGATATTTGATGAAAGTATAATAGATTCACCTATTGTGCAAGAAGAGTATTTTAGGCATAAGTATAAAGAATTTGAAGATCCTATTGAAATAGGCAAAAAGTTAGAGGATGCACAATCTGAAACAAATTTAAAAAATCCGAGATATTCAGAACAAGAAATAGGAAAAGCTACAATAAATGTTTCTACAGCAAGTAAAGACAAAGCTAGAGATAGGGCAAATAGAGATAAGAGGCAAATAAGAGAAGCAAAAGTGAACTTTAGGGACGGTCCTTAAAGTTCAAAAATTATGTTTACTATTTGAATGTAATCAAATAAATAAGATTATGGCCACTATACTTTGAAATAGCGCTTTTCGGAGACTTAAAAATAGTTTGAAAATAATGATTAATTTTTAAGAGAGGTTTTAATGGAAAATACAATAATATATTTAATAAGACACTCTGAGCAATTAAGAGAATATACTAATATTGTGGTGTCTCAGGAAGAAAATGAAAAAATAGTTCTTTCTGTTGAAGGAGAAAAAAGAGCAGAACGACTAAGTTTAAATAGTGAGTTAATAAATATATCTGAAATATGGAGCAGTAGTTATTCAAGAGCTGTAGGAACTGCCAAATATATAGCATATAAAAACAATCTAAAAATAAATATAGATAATAGATTAAATGAAAGAAAACTTCGGAGATTTAGAAGAATTAAAGATGTTAGGAAAAGTCAAAGAACATCCATATACGATAGAACAAATAATTAATCCTAGTTTAAAATGTACTGGTGGAGAAAACATGCTAGAAGTTAAAGAAAGAATGGAAAAAGCCATTAATGAAATAGTGCAAAAAAATTTAGGAAAAAAAGTTGTTGTAGTTAGTCATGGTGCGTCCATTAAGTTCTATTTAAGTAAATGGTGTGAGTTTAGAGAAAATAAATTATTTTATAATAATACAGAAATAACAACAGAATCACCAGGCATATTAAAACTAACTTTTAATAGTGAGAATCTAGCTAATATTGAGAAAATAAATTTAAATGAAGACTAAAAATACATATGTGTTTTTAGTCTTTTCGATTGCTAAAAGCATTGAATATCAGCACTTTCAAAGAAAAATGAACTTTAAGGACCGTCCCTAAAGTTCAAAAATCCAGGAAAGCCTTATTGTTCCTGAATTTCACCAAAATAGCTTTAAAAATTTATAAGTTTATGATAATATAAATCCATAAAATTGAGGTGGACAAATGAGTTTAAGATTAATATATGGAAAATCAGGAAGCGGAAAAAGTGATTTTATATATAATGAAATAAAAGATTTAGTAAATAAAGAAAAAATATATATAATAACTCCAAACCAAATTGCATTAATGGCTGAAAAGAAATTAATGGAAATAACAAATAAAACAGGTGCTATAAATACAGAAGTAATAACTTTTAATAGAATGGCATTTAGAGTAAGAAATGAAATTGGTGGAGCTAAAAAAACAAGTCTTACAAAATGTGGAAAAGCTATGCTTATTTATGATTTATTAAACAAACAGCAATCAAATCTAACATTTTTAGGGAAAAATTCAGAAAATGTTGATATCATAGGAAATTCTATTACAGAATTCAAAAAGCATAGAATAGATATAGAGTTGTTAAAAGAAGAATACGAAAAAACGGAAGACATGTATCTTAAATTAAAACTAAAAGATATGATAACTATGTATGAAAAATTTGAAGAAAATATCCAAAATAAATTCTTAGATGAAAATGATGTACTAGATATTTTATCAAAACAAATAATGGAATCTTCTCAATTTAAAGATGCGGTTATTTATATAGACGAATTTGTTGGATTTACAAAACAAGAATATGAAATTATTTCAAAATTAATGCAAATTGCCAAAAGAGTAAGTGTAACAATTTGTACAGATAATTTAGTAGAAGAAGATCCAGATAAAGATATTTTCTTTTCTAATAAAAATACAGGAATAAGACTTTTAGATATTGCAAAAGAAAGTGGAATACAAATAGAAGATGATGTGGTTTTAAACAATTTGTACAGATTTAAAAATCCAGAGCTAAAGCATCTAGAAAATAATATTTTTAGTGTTCCATATAAAAAATATGATAAACAAGTAGAAAATATAAAATTATTTTTAGCAAATAACCAATATAGTGAAATAGAAAATATAGCAAGTCAAATTATAAAACTTGTAAAAACAGAAGGATATAGATTTAATGATATATCAGTAATTACTAAAAATTTGACTACATATGCAAGTTTAATAAAAGTAATTTTTAATGGATATGGAATTCCAGTATTTATAGATGAGAAAAAAGATTTAAGTGACAATATTTTAGTAAAATACATATTGGCAATACTAGATATATTTAATAAAAATTGGTCTTATGAATCTGTATTTAATTATTTAAAATCTGGATTTGTAAATATAGATAGGGAAGAAATATATAAGTTAGAAAATTATTGCCTAGAATGGGGAATAAAAGGTAGCAGATGGTATAAAGATGATTGGACATATAATAAAAATAATGAATATGAAGATGCACAAATTAGAAGGTTTAATGAAATCAGAAAAGAAATTGTTACTCATTTAAGAACATTGCAAGACAAAATGAAAAAGAATAATACTTTTATAGAAATCACAAAAACTTTATATAATTTCTTGCAAGAAATGAATATAGAAGAACTTTTAAAATCAAAAATAACTAAATTAGAAGAAAAAGGATTCTTAGAAATAGCAAATGAATATGAAACAAGCTATAAAGTATTAATGGATTTGTTTGATGAAATTGTTTTAGTATTTGGAGATGAAAAAACTACTTTTGATAAATATATAAATATATTAAAAATAGGATTAAAAAATACCGGACTTGGAAAGATACCAGCCACACAAGATCAAGTAATTGTTGGAGATGTAAATAGATCAAGAAGCCATAAAGTAAAAGCAATATTTATTATTGGTGTAAATGATGGGGAATTTCCAAGCATATATAAAGAAGAGGGATTTTTTAATGATGCAGACAGAGAATACTTAAGAGAAAATGGACTAGAACTTGCAAAAGGAAGTTTGGAAAACTTATACGAAGATAATTTTAATATATATAAAGCATTTACAACAGCAGAAGAAAAACTATATGTATCATATGCTTCATCTGATAACGAAGGAAAATCATTAAGACCTTCAATAATGATTTCTAAACTAAAAAAGATATTCCCTAAAATACAGGAAGATAGTGACATAATAAATCAAAACAAGGAAGTTATAACTGTAAACAATACATTTAATAATTTAATAGAAAAATTAAATGATTTTGAAGAAGGAAAAGAAATAGAAGAAATATGGTTTGATGTATTTAAATATTTTGAAGCAGATCCTGCATGGAAAACAAGATTATATCAAAGTTTAAAAGGAGTAGAGTATACAAATATTCCAGAAACAATAAAACCAAAATTTATTACAAAACTATATGGAAATACATTACACACAACAATTTCTAGATTAGAAAAATATAGAAGTTGCCCATTTTCATTTTACCTACAATATGGTTTAAAATTAAAAGATAAGCCAGAATATAAATTACAAGCAATAGATACAGGTTCATTTATGCATGATGTAATAGATTCATTCTTTACATTACTTGCAGAAAGAAATTTAAAAGTAAAAGAACTTGAAGATGAAGATATAATAAAACTTGTAAAAGAAATAATAGAAGATAAACTAAATTTAAAATCTAATTATATATTTAAAAGTGCACCAAAATTTATAGTGCTTACAAATAGATTAGTAAAAGTAGTTTCACAATCTATAGAATATATAGTAGATGGGCTAAAGAATACAGATTTTGAAGTTGTAGGAAATGAGATAGAATTTAAAAATGGTTCAGAATATAAGCCTATAGAAATTGAAACAGAAGACGGAAAGAAAATAGAAATAACAGGAAAAATAGACAGAATAGATTTAGCAAAAGATGCAACTGGAAAATATATAAGGATAATAGATTATAAGTCATCTGTAAAAGACATAAACTTAAATGAAGTTTTTGCAGGACTACAGCTACAGCTTATTACATATTTAGATGCAGTTTGCCAAGTTCAAGATGTAATACCAGCAGGAGTGTTATATTTTAGCTTAATAGATCCAATTATAAAATCTAACAAATCAATGACTCAAGAAGAGATTTCTGATAAAATAAAAAAAGAATTTAAAATGCATGGTTTAATTTTAGCTGAAGTAAATGTAATTAATATGATGGATAATAAGTTAGAAGAGGGAAAAGCCTCAAACGTAATACCTGTAAGAATTAGCAAAGATGGTAGTATCAGCAAAAATTCTAGTACTGTTACAAGATCACAATTCGAAATATTACAGAAATACGTAAAAAAGACATTAGAAGATATTTCAAACGAAATATTAAATGGAAATATAGATATAAAGCCATATTACAATGTAAAAACTAAAAAAAGCCCATGCGAATATTGTACATACAATTCTATATGCAATTTCAAAAAAGGCTTTTATGGAAATGATTATAACTATATAGAAGACTATAACAAAGACTACGTCTTGGATTGCATCAAAAATGAACTTTAGGGACGGTCCTTAGCTTTGCATATAGCCCACTCTAACGAAATTAAAAATTTCTAGAGTGGCTTAAAGTTCAAAAAATTAATATAAATGTGCAATAAAAATGATTTATATAACAAATTTGTATAATAAATTAGAAAGGTGAAAATTAATGGATTTAAGTAATGAAAATATTATTCATGTAAAAAAAGGTGATGTAGAATATATACAATTTAAAGAATTACTTAAGTATTCAGATAAAATTAAACATGCATATTCTTTAAAACCACTAAAATTTAAAGATGAAGATCAAGAAACACCAGAAAATTATAAAAAAATATGTAAAGAGCTTGGAATAGATAGTACAAAAATAATAAAATCTAAGCAAAAGCATACAGACATTGTAAAAGACATACAAGAATATACGAATGAAGAATTTGATTATGTAGATGGATTTATAACAGATAAACCAGGAATTCCCTTAGTTACCAAATATGCCGACTGTACACCAATTATTTTATATGATAAAGTGAAAAATGTAATAGGAAATGTACATTCAGGTTGGAGAGGTACATTGCAAAGAATAAGTCAAAAGGCCGTAAAACTAATGGAAGAAAAATACAGTTCAAATCCAGAAGATATAATAGTTTGTATTGGACCTTGCATAAAGCAATGCCATTTCGAGGTAGAAGAAGATTTTATAAATCAATTTAAAGATGAATTTGGTAGTAAAGTTATAGAAAAATATTATAAACTAGGAGAGGTCAAAGAAGGAAAACAAAAATATTTTTTTGATACAACAAGTCTGATAATAGAGAATCTACAAGAAATTGGAATAAAAAAAGAAAACATATTTGATAGTGGAATATGTAGTGTATGTAATAAAGATTTAATGCACTCATATAGAGCCGAAAGACAAGACGCCAGTAGGAATATAGCCATTATTGAACTTTAGGGACGGTCCTAAAAGTTCAAAGACTTTACATAAAAATGAACTTTAAGGACCGTCCTAGCTTTGCATATAGCCAAGCAGTGTGGTGGGAGGTAGCTCCGCTAACTATTATATCCCACTCTAACGAAATTAAAAATTCCTAGAGTGGCTTAATTTTGATGGTGGCTTAAAGTTCAAAAAAGGAGGAAAACATGATACCTGTAAGATTACACAAGGGTGATACATTAGGAATTATTGCACCATCTAATCCGGTTACACCAGCAAATTTAGAAGAGTTTAATGCTTCAATTTTGCTTATGGAGAAAGCTGGATATAAACTAAAAATAGGTAAAAATATTTTTGCAAATCCAACAGGATATGGTGCAACAGCGGCGCAGAAAGCAGAAGATTTAAACAATATGTTTAAAGATAAAGAAGTAAAAATGGTATGGTGTGCAAAAGGTGGAAATAATTCAAATTCTATATTTGATTTAATTGATTATGAGTTAATTAAAGAAAATCCTAAAATATTATGTGGTTATAGTGATACAACAGCTATAGCAAATATAATTTATGAAAAAACAGGATTAGTAACATTTTCATGCCAAACTTTTAAAGGTCTATCTGCTTGTGAAACAGATTATTGCTATAATGAAATAATTAAAAGATTTCAAGATGCAAGCTTGGAACTTGGAACAAAAGATGATGAGTTTAGAGTAATTAAACCAGGAAAAGCCGAAGGAATAATGATTGGTGGAAATTTAAATATAATGTCTAGTTTAATTACAGGAAAATATAGTGTGGATGTTACAGATAAAATATTATTTTTAGAGGAATTCCCTTTGGAATCACCACCAGAAGCAGTTAGCTCATATTTTTATAGAATGAAACAAAATGATGTGTTTAGCAAGATTAAAGGTATATGGTTTGGTGGATATGAGCACGAATCAAGAATTACTCTAGCACAAATTCTAGAAGATACAATAGGGGATGAATATGATTTCCCTATAATACAATCAGATAATTTTGGACATATTGATCCAAAAACTGTTATACCAGTTGGTACAAAAGTAAGGATTGACACAGAAGATGAAGTAAAGATAAAATTGTTAGAAGAATGTGTAAAATAGCATGAAGAGGTGTAAAAATTGTATGACAATTGGGATGATTTAGAAAAATCAATAATAGGATGCAAAAAATGTAAATTATGTAATAATAGAACAAATATAGTATTTGCAGATGGTAACAAAAATGCAAATGTGATGCTTATAGGTGAAGGTCCTGGAGCAGATGAAGATAGACAAGGTGTACCTTTTGTGGGAAAAGCAGGACAACTTATGAACAAAGCTTTTGAAGGGCTTGGAATACATAGAGAAAAATTATATATTGCAAATATTGTTAAATGCAGACCACCAAATAATAGAGTGCCGGAAGCAGATGAAGCAACAGCATGTCTAGATTATTTAAGAAATCAAGTTATTTTAGTAAGACCACAGATTATAGTTTTAATGGGAAGTACCGCATTACAAAATATACTAGGAAAAGAATATAAAATAACAGCATCAAGAGGTCATTGGATAGAGAAGAAAGGAATAATGTACATGCCAACTTGGCATCCTGCAGCTTTACTTCGTGATGAAAATAAAAAAATAGAATTTTGGAGAGATTTTAAAAAAGTAATTGAAATGTGCAAAGAATTAGATATAGAGATATAAGAATCAATGTATAGTCTAAAATTCTTATCTCAAAATTTTAATATTGTGGAGGACTAAATGGGAAAGTACTTTAAAGATATGGATTACGAAAAAACTAGTGAAGAAACAGTTTTTAATGGAAAAAGGTTAAATGTAAAAGTAGAAAAGTATTATAATAAAAGAGATAATAAAGAAGTTTATCGTGAGCATATTTATCCAGGAAATGGAGCTGTAATTATGCCATTTTTAGATGATAATACATTAATTATGATAGAAGAAGTAAGAACTCCTATTAGAAAGAGTGTTTTAGCATTTCCAGCAGGCTTGTTAGAAAAAGGAGAAAAGCCTGAAGAAGCAGCAACAAGAGAATTAGAAGAGGAAACTGGATATAGAGCTAAAAATATGGAACTTATAATGGAAGAATATCCGGCAATGGGATATTCAAACGAAAAAGTATATATTTGTAAAGCTACTAATTTAGTGAAAACAGAAAGACATTTGGATAAAACAGAAGATATAAAAGTTAGAAAAATAACTATTGATGAATTAAAAGAATTGTATAAAGCAGGAGAAATAAGAACATCATCAGAATTAATTGCAATATTAAGTTATTTCGCGAAAATTTAGATGGTCAAAATAAATTAGTAAAAATAAAAAATAGGGATTTTAAGGAACGTTTCCAAATCCCTATTTCTAGGGGAGGAAAAATGGAAAATATAATAGATGAAGCAAATAGATGTTTAAACTGTAAAGTGAAGCCATGCTCTAAAGCATGTCCATTAGGAAATGATATTCCAACATTTATTAAAGCAATTAAAGAAAACAATTTAGAAGAAGCATTTAATGTTTTAACTGAAACTACAGTTTTAGGTTCAATATGTGGAAGAGTTTGCCCTCATTCTAAGCAATGTATGGGAAGCTGTGTTAGAGGGATTAAATCAGAACCAATAAAGATAGGTGAATTAGAATCTTATGTTTTTGATAATGCATTAGAAAATAACTTAAAGATAAAAACATCTGAAGAATTAAATGGTAAAAAAGTTGCAGTAATAGGTGGAGGTCCATCAGGACTTACATGTGCAGCATTTTTAAGTATGAAAGGCGCTGAAGTTACAATTTATGAAAAACAACCTAAACTTGGTGGAATTACTAGATATGGAATACCAGATTTTAGATTACCAAGAGAAGTTATAGATAGAACTGTAGAAAAAATATTAAGCTTAGGGATAGAAGCAAAGTGCAATCAAGAATTAGGAAAAGATTATGAATTAGATGATATTGCAGATAAATATGATGCTGTATATTTAAGCTTTGGAGCTAATGTTTCTTCAAAAATGAATATACCAGGAGAAGATTTAGATGGTGTATATGGAGGAAATGAATTATTAGAAACAGGAAAACATCCAGATTATACAGGTAAGTCTGTTGCTGTAAGCGGTGGAGGAAATGTAGCAATGGATTCTGCAAGAACTATAAAAAGATTAGGAGCAAAAAATGTATATGTAATTTATAGAAGAGCAAGAGAACAAATGCCAGCTGAAGATTATGAAGTTGAAGAAGCAATGCAAGAGGGTGTAGAATTTTTATTCCAAAATAATATTGTTAAAATATTAGGAAATGAAAAAGTAGAAAAACTAGAATGCATAAAAACAGAACTTGTACAAAAAGAAGGAGAAAAAAGATTAGCACCTGTAAATGTAGAAGGTTCAAATTATACAATAGATGTAGATTATGTTGTAATGGCAGTAGGATCTAAAGCGAATAAAGAAGTAATAAGTAAAACGGGATTAGAGACAACAGAATATGGAAATATAAAAGTTGATGAAAAATATATGACATCTAAAAAAGGTGTTTTTGCAGGAGGAGATTTAATAGGAACAAAAGCAACTGTTGCTTGGGCTGCACGTTCTGGAAGAAATGCCTCAGAAGAAATTAAAAAATATTTGTTAGGAGAAGAATAATGGAAATAAAACAATTGATGAAAGAGGATATTCCAGAGTTACTAAATTTAAGAATAGAGCAACAAAAAGAATATCATGAATGTTTAAATGAGGAAGAAAATCATATTATAGAATATACTAAAAATTATATAGAAGAAAATTTGGATAAAGATTTATTTATGTTTGGTGCTTTTGAACAAAACGAAATAGTGGCAATTTGTGGATATAATATATGGAATGGATTTCCATCAATGACTAATCATTCAGGGAAAATTGCATATTTATGTAGTGCATATACTAAACAAGAATATAGAGGAAAAGGCATTATGAAAGACCTTTTGAATAATAGTATAGAAAAAATAAAAAAACAAGGTATATCTAGAGTAAAACTTAATACAAGTAAAGAAAATGCAGTAAGAATTTATTCAAGATTAGGTTTTGTAAAAGATGAAACAGCAATGGTACTTGATTTATAAATAAAGAAATAAATACACTAATCAAATACGAAAAGTGTATTTATTTTTTGACTATATAATATTGAAAAAGTTGTATTTACATAAAACATGTAGTATAATATTAAGAGGAACAAGATGTTGATTCAGCCAAACGGCAGGAGGGCAGAAAATGAAACTGATATTAAAAAATCCATCTGACTATGGAAAGAGTTATATGAATGACTTAGCTAGTCGGCATGGCCTATACTACTACGAAGACTCAACAATTGCCGAAATTTCAGGCCTTGACAGTGAAATGTTTGATATCCTGAAGGAGGAGATTGAAACAGAAGTCGTAATGATGCCGGGTGAAAACGAGCTGTATTACGACAATGATGAATACGATGATGACTACTTTGACGATGACTACTGTGATTGTTATTAATTGGCTGTCAAAAAACGACTCCTTTGGGGAGTTGTTTTTTGATTATAGCATAAATTGACGAGATTAGAAATTTAACCAATAGTTAGAAATTAATAAATTTAATATTATAATTATTTAGCCTAAAAACACCAAACAAAAACATAAATTTGCTAAATATGTAAATTTATTATATAATATATAAGGATATTTGGTGATACAACAAATAAAAAATGTATCAAGTAGTAACTAAAAAGTTATAATTAACTTTTATAGGAGGAGAAGAATGATGAGAAGAAAAAACAAGGAATGCATTTCAATGCAGAAAAAAGCATTACGGGAAGCAGTAAAACAGTTAAAGAAAACAATGAAGGAAACGGAATCATTCAATTATGTGCCAATTAGTGCAGAACAACTTTCTGCAGAACAAAGGAAAAAGAAACAGATATGTTTAATGGAAACAATATTAAACATATTAGAAACATATGATGGTGAAGCATCTGAGAAACTCAAACAAAGAATTCTTTGGGCATTGGAAAGAATAAAGAATATAGTTTCTGTAGATGAAAGAAACCAGATTCTTCGTATACTGATAAAAGAAATTCATGTGTTTATAAAAAACATTTGAATATTCTAAAACTGATTTAAAAAAGGAAAAGGACTTTTTAATAAAGAAAAGGACTTTTCCTTTGGTTTTATTGGTTTGACTAAGTATAGTTCTCAAATGAAACAAAAGATTAAAAAGGTGGCTTAATTAAAAAAATAATTATTAAAAAGTCCTGTGTTGACATAATCAAAAAACGTGATATAATATGCAACGTAACAAGAAGTAGATTCAGCCGAAAGGCAGAAAGGCGAAACCATGAAATTAATGGTAGAAAATCCATCAGATGCAGCAAAAGACTATATTCATGACTGTGCAGTAACCGAAGGTATTGCATACTATGAAAAAGATGGAAAGGCTTGGCTCACAGGAGATGATGAGCATCTTTTGGAAACTCTGATGAAAGAGTTGAAAAAAGAACTTCCAAAAGGACAGTATAAAGACATCTACTTGGATTAAGGTTCTAAGCAGGAGGCAACTCGAAAGAGTTGCTTTTTGCTTTTTTTAAATTATAAAATAATAATATAGCAAACAAATTAATTGTGGATGAAATCATTGATTTTTCATTAATAAATGTATTTTAAATAAAATAAAGATTCAGACAGTTTTATATAACACTTATAGCTTAATATGTTTACTTTTTCGGATTTTTGATATATAATGCTTGCAAACACAAAAAAATGAAGGGATGAAGCTTATGTACAATTTTAAAGAGGTAGAGAAAAAATGGCAAGATAAATGGTATGCAGAAG
>CALXVT010000030.1 GCA_944392175.1 uncultured Clostridia bacterium | reverse complement strand
AATTAAATCAAATTATAAATTAGTGCTTAAAAATATTGAAATCTAGGGAAATCCCCAACCAACAAAACTCATACTTCGGCTTTACATAAATTGAATTCAAACTAAAAATATGCTATAATAAATAAGATAACACTTTGAAACAAAGTCCATAGATTTTCAATGCAATCTGTGGCAGAAAGGGGAAAACATGAAAAAATACAGACAGTACGAGGTAGGAGATATTATGTTGCGGGTAGAGGACAATAAGTTCATTTTCGATGGCACTTATTGTGCAAAAGCACCAGCCAAGATTATTTTGGCAATGATGGTGCTTGGTAACTATCTGCACTGGTATAATGTACGTGAAATGTATGGCCGGTGCAGAGAAAATATTCCTCCAGTGACACAGTCATACTCTGGACGGACTGTGTATGTAGGACACAAACCTGTCATGAAGATTTGCTCTACAGGAAACAGTGACTGGGCAGAAATGACAAGGTATCAGCTGCTTGGAGCGATTAATGAATCGCTGGAACACCAGAATTATATGCTGATTCCAGAAGTTGCACTGGACTTGGTGTCCATGCTTCGAGTAAAAAGAGTCGAGGATAAAGTGCTCTTCAGTAAAGAAGAGTATCAAAAATCCGATGAACTCTTCAGAGCCTTTCTGAAGGAAAGGTGTAAAGAAGTAGGGGAATATAGAATTCCCTTAGAGGAATTCAAAAAAAGAACAGGACTACCAACAAAAGAGATGATACTGGAGTATCTCCACTTCAGGTGGCTCTATTTCCGTGAAAACGGGATGGAGCTCGAGTCATCCTCGGTAAATGAAACAGAGGTATGGCTTAGATTTGGAGTAGCCTATTAAACCAAAGAGGGTATGGACAATATAATATGTCCATACCTTCTTTGTGTTTAACATCAAATTTTTATTAGAATAATTAATATATAAAAATAAAATCTCTTTATTGAATAAAAAAAATAGCTATGATAAAATTGGAAAAAAGTAAAAAAGAGGAGGGAAATATGCAAGAAAAAGATGAATATCGAAAAGATTATTTAACTTGGGACGAATATTTTATGGCTGTTGCAAAATTATCAGCAATGAGAAGTAAAGATCCTAATACACAAGTTGGTGCTTGTATTGTAGGACAAGATAATAGAATTTTATCAATAGGATATAATGGAGCTCCAAATGGATTTAAAGATGAAAAATTCCCATGGAAAAGAGAAGGTAATCCGTTAGAAACTAAATATTTATATGTAGTTCATGCTGAAAGAAATGCAATATTAAATTATAGAGGAAATCGTAAAGATTTTGAAGGTGCAAAGATATATGTATATTTATTTCCATGTAATGAATGTGCAAAAGAAATTATTCAAGCAGGAATTAAAGAAGTAATTTATATTTCAGACAAATATGCAGAAACAGCTGAAACTATAGCATCAAAAAAACTATTCGATGAATGTGGAGTAAAATATAAACAATTAAATATGAATAAAGAAATTAAAATTGTAATATAATCGTAATTTAAAAGATACATAAATGTAAAAGAATGAAAAACATATATATGATATCATAAAAATGAGGAGCGTGAAACAAATGAAGAAAATAAAAGGGCTTATGATATTATTTATAATAGCTACACTAATATTAGGAATCGTGGAAGTTCCGGTACGTGCGAATGATTTTGAAGTTAGTATCGAATTTTCGGAAGATTTTAAAAAATGGGAACAACTCTCAGATGAAGAAAAAGCAAATACATTAATGCCAAATATAACTGCAAATAATATTGCTGATAAAGATAGAGATGATGCGAACTCTATATTTTATGGTATAAAAAATATTTGGACGAAAGCAGTTACACCAGATAAATATATTTTAACAGATGAAATAAATGTTCCAATAAAGCATCAAGGATCTACAATGGAATGTTGGGCTTTTTCAATGACGAGTGCATTAGAATCATATTTAGCAATGTCTGGACAACAAGTTGTACCTAGATATTCAGAAAGATATATGGATTTTGTAACATCTAAAACTTTTGCTGATGGAACAAATCCGATAGGATATAACAGAGAAATAGGTCAAGGTGGAAATACTATTATTGCATTGGGATATTTAACAAATGGAACAGGAGCTGTTTTAGAAGAGGATATGCCATTTGTTGATAATGACAAAGATAGAATAAATTTATCAGAGATACAAGGGAAAAAACCACAAACAAGAGTTACAGATGCAGTAGTTTTTCCAAATATAAATAAATCATATGATTCATCTACTGGAGAAGTTTCATATTATGATGATTCATATAATACATATTCCGAAGATGAAGTTACAACAATTAGAAATAAGATAAAAGAACATATTATGAAATATGGAGCAGTATCTGCTGTGACATATGGAAGTGGAGCTCAATATTATAGCAATCCATCAGATCCTATGCATTCAGAAGCATATTATTGTGATAATACTTTTTTGGCTCCAATAGATCATGCAATAACAATAATAGGCTGGGATGATGATTATTCAGTAGATAATTTTAATCCAGAACATAAACCAAAAAATCCTGGAGCATATATTTGTTTGAATTCATATGGAGAAGAAAGTTTTGCTGATGGATTATTATATGTTTCATATGATGATACTAATATAGAAAAAAATTTAACAGGTATAACTGGAACAGATGAGATAGATGATACAGAAAAAATTTATCAAAATGATTTTTACGGAAGAACTTTAGATTTAAATTTTAATCCAACACAAACTGCAACTTTAGGTATAGCAAATGTTTTTACAAGAGATACAAGTGATGCTGAGGAAATTAGAGAAATTCAAATATGTGTAAAAGGCCAATATACGCCTGAAGTATATATAAATCCTAATGGAGATAGTTTAACAGATAATTTAGAAAAAGTAGAATTGCTAAACGATAATTTGGATGGAACATATAATACACTAGTATTTAAAAATCCTGTAAAAGTTACTGGAGATAAGTTTGCAATTGTGGTAAATTTAGTAGGAAGTGGAACACTTAGTTTAGGACTAGAATGTAATTTAAAAGATGTAGGATTAGAAGAAAACAATCTTTTTGCAAGTGTAACTGCTAATAAAGGTGAAAGTTTTATTAATGATGGTTCTTGGAGGGACTTCACAGAATTTTCTTTACAAAATTATACTTTTTCTAATTCAAATATATGTATGAAGGCTGTTGCGGTGCCTGATGATGAAACTGACAATCCAGATGAAAATACAAACACAAATACAAACACAAATACAAATACTAATACTAATACAAATACAAATACTAATACAAATCCGGATGAAAATACAAACACAGATAATAATACAAATAATCCAAATGAAAACACAAATACAGATAATAATACAAACAATCCAAACGAAAACACTAATACAGATAATGGTACAAACAATCCAAACGAAAACACTAATACGGATAATAATACAAACAATCCAGATGAAAATACTAATACAGATAATAATTCAGATGATGACAAAAATAATAATAAAAATACAGGAACAACAAATAATAACAATAATAATGAAAGTAATTCGCAATATTATTATAATGGAACAGTTGATAGAACCGTAGCAAATGGTAAATTGCCATATACTGGAGGAAGATTATTAAGAATAGTATTGCCTATTGGATTAATAATAATGTTAATTTCATATGTAAATTATAGAAAGTATAAAGATATAAAAAACAAATAGAGATTAATAAAAAGGGGCAATAAAACATTATATTGCCTCTTTTTATAGAATAGGAGTTTAATATGGAAGAAGAATTAAAAGAAATTGCAAGAAAAATAAGAATTAATATTGTTAAGCAAGTGTATTTAGCAAGATCAGGTCATCCAGGGGGATCACTATCAATTGCAGATATTCTTGCTGTATTATATTTTAAAGAAATGAATGTGGATAGTGCTAATCCAAAAATGGAAGATAGAGACAGATTAGTATTATCAAAGGGACATTGTGCACCAGCATTATATGCAACATTAGCATTAAAGGGATTTTTTGATATAAAAGAATTAGATAAATTTAGAAAAGTAGGTTCAATACTTCAAGGACATCCAGACATGAAAAAAATTCCAGGAATAGATATGACAACAGGGTCTTTAGGACAGGGATTATCTGCAGCAAATGGAATGGCAATTGCAGGAAAATTAGATAATAAAAATTATAGAGTATATGCAATTCTAGGAGATGGAGAAATAGAAGAGGGTCAAATATGGGAAGCTGCAATGGCATCATCTAAATATAAATTAGATAATTTATGTGTTTTTGTGGATAATAATAATTTACAGATAGATGGAACTATAGATAAAGTAATAAATCCATATCCAATAGATAAAAAATTCGAAAATTTTGGTTTTAATGTAATAAATATTAATGGACATGAAATAAAAGAAATTGAAGATGCATTAAATAGAGCCAAAGAATGTAAAGGAAAGCCAACTGCAATAATAGCAAAAACTATAAAAGGAAAAGGCGTATCTTTTATGGAAAATAAAGTTGAATGGCATGGAAAAGCTCCAAATGAAGAAGAATATAAGTTAGCGATACAAGAGTTAGGAGGAAACGAAAATGAATTATAACGAAAAAAAAGCAACTAGACAAAGTTATGGGGAAGAATTAGCAGAAATAGGAATAGATGAAAATGTAGTTGTTTTGGATGCTGATTTATCTTCTGCAACTAAAACAAATATATTTGCAAAAAAATATCCTAATAGATTTTTTGATGTTGGTATTGCTGAACAAAATATGATGTCTATGGCTGCAGGACTAGCTACATGTGGAAAAATTCCATATGCAAGCACTTTTGCAATTTTTGCTGCAGGAAGAGCATATGATCAAATTAGAAACAGCATATGTTATCCAAATTTGAATGTTAAAATTTGTGCAACACATGCAGGAGTGACAGTTGGAGAAGATGGAGCAACACACCAAATGTTAGAAGATTTAAGCTTGATGAGAACACTTCCTAATATGACTGTAATGTGTACTTCTGATGATACTCAAACAAAATGGGCAGTAAGAAAAATAAAAGAAATAAATGGACCGGTATATTTAAGATTATGCAGATTATCAACACCTAAAATTTATGAAGAAGAAAATTTTGAAATAGGAAAAGGAATACAAATAGGTGACGGAACTGATGCTACTGTAATAGCAACAGGAGTAACTGTTTCAGAAGCAATAAAAGCAATGGAAGAACTTAAAGAAAGGGGAATAAATATTAGAGTTATAGATATGCACACTATTAAACCAATTGATAAAGATATAATAATAAAATCAGCAAAAGAAACAAAAAAAATAATAACAGTAGAAGATCACAATATAATAGGAGGTCTTGGAGGAGCTGTCTGTGAAGTGCTTTGTCAAGAATATCCTACTAAAGTTATTAGAATGGGAATTAATGATAGTTTTGGAATTTCAGGAAATGCAGAAGAATTATTGAAGTATTTTAAAATTGATAAAGATTCTATTATAGAAAATATAATTAAAGAATAAAAACTCAAAACTATTGTTTTAAAAGAGGTTGGAAAATCATTAATAAAAAACCAATTAAATAATTGTGAATTTTTTGTGGAAGTCTTGCATAAAATTATAATTATTGTTATTATATTTTGTAGATATAATGATAAAATTGTAAATATTAGAACAAATAATTCGAAGGAGAAACCAAATGATAGAATTTAGAAATGTGTGCAAAACATATGAAACAGGTACAGAAGCTGTAAAAAACGCTAATTTCGTTATAGAAAAAGGCGAGTTTGCATTTTTAGTTGGTGCTTCTGGTTCTGGAAAATCAACATTAATAAAACTAATTTTAAAAGAAGAAGAACCTACATCAGGAAATATAATAATAAATGGTAAAGATACAACTTTTTTAAAACCAAGCAGAATTCCATATTTGCGTAGAAGTATGGGAGTTGTTTTTCAAGACTTCAGACTTTTACCAGATAAAACTGTTTATGAAAATGTTGCATTTGCAATGTATATTGTTAAAGCAACACCAAGACATATAAGAAGACAAGTACCTATGGTATTATCATTAGTAGGATTAAGTGCAAAAGCTAAAATGTATCCAAATGAATTATCCGGAGGAGAGCAACAAAGAGTTGCATTAGCAAGAGCTTTGGTAAATAATCCATCAATGTTAATTGCAGATGAGCCTACAGGAAATCTAGATCCAGACACTGCATGGGATATTATGACACTTTTAAATGATATTAATTTAAGAGGAACAACAGTAGTTGTAGCAACACATGCAAAAGACATAGTAGACCAAATGAACAAAAGAGTTATTCATATACGTAAAGGGTCTATTGTTAAAGATGATGAAAAAGGTGGGTATGAATTGTGAGATATAATGTATTAACATATTTAATAGGTGAAGGATTTAGAAATGTATTTAAAAACAAAAAATCATCAAGTGCATCAATAATCATTATGGCACTTACAATGTTAATATTTGGTGTATTTTTTGTAATAACACAAAACATTAATGGTATAATGCAACAAATTGAAAATGAACAAGGAATACAAGTATTCTTATATGATATTTCAGAAGATCAAACAAAGGCTATTGAAGATTACATAAAAAATATAGATGGAGTAAATACAGTAGAATATAGATCAAAAGAAGATGCTTTAAATCAATTAAAAAGCCAATTTAAAGATAGAGAAGATTTATTATCTGGATATGATGAAAATAATATTTTCCCAGCTTCTTATGTAGTAACATTAACAGATTTATCAAGAAGTAATGAGATACAAGAGAAAATAAAAGAATATGATAAGGATAAGCCAGAAAGTGAACAAGTTATAAAAAATATAACAAGTAAAGATGAAACAGTAACAACATTAATTAATTTAGCAAATGGTATTAGAATAATAACTGGAGTAATACTTTTAATATTAATTATAATTTCAATATTTATTATATCAAATACAATAAAGCTTACTGTTCACGCAAGAAGAAAAGAAATATCTATTATGAAATATGTAGGAGCAACTAATAGCTTTATAAGATGGCCTTTTATTGTAGAAGGTATAATAATAGGAATTATTTCAGCAGCAATATCAATTGTAATATTAGGAATTAATTATAATTTGATTGCAGGAAAAATATTAGAATCACAAGTCGTTTCAGCAATGAATATAAGTTTATTAACATTCTCAGATATGTTTGGACTTATCGTACTTGTATATGCAATCTTAGGAATTGGAATAGGTGTTTTAGGAAGCTGTATTTCTATGCGTAGATATTTAAAAGTATAAATAAGGAGTATAGATATGAAGACAATTCTAAAAACATTAGTATCAGTAGTCTTAATACTGCTGATATTAGTAAATTACTCATTTGTATATGCTGAAAGTTTAAATGATTTGCAAGAGCAGCAAGATGCAGCACAGGCCAATCAAGATATGGCAATGACTCAACTTCAAGCTGTTCAAGATGAATTAAGTGCTAATTTAAATCAAATACAAGAATTAAATAATAGTATTGCACAATATGAAAATGAAGTAACAGACTATAATAATCAAATTGTAAATTTACAAAATAATATTTCACAGCTAGAAACAGAAATAGCGGAAGCGCAAGCTAATTATGATAAACAGAAAAAATTATTAGATGATAGATTAATAACAGTTTATGAATCAGGAACAACAGAATATTTAGATGTAGTACTAAGTTCAAAGTCTATAACAGAATTTTTGTCTAGCTATTATCTAATTTCTATATTAACAGATTCAAATATGAACTTTTTGGATGATATAGAAAGACAGAAAAAATTGATTGAAGAAGATCAAAAAGAGTTAGAAGAACAAAAAAATCAAATAAATACAGCAAAGGAAGAAAAAGAGAAAGCATCAATAATTCTTCAAAATACAAAAATACAGAAAGATTCATATACTGCACAATTAACAGATCAAGAAAAAAAGATTCAGTCAGAAATTGATGCATATCAAACAGAAATTAATCAACTTGAAGCAGAAATACAATCAATTACATCAAATAATTTAATAGTAAATCCAAATTATGTCGGTGGAGAAATGCTTTGGCCATTACCAGGATATACAAGATTAAGTTCAACATTTAAAATGAGAGTTCATCCAATAACTGGTGTTTATAAACTTCATTCAGGAATTGATATTCCTGCGCCTAAAGGAACAAATGTACTTGCAGCAAATGATGGAGTAGTTGTTAAAGCAGGACGTAATACGGCATATGGTAATATGGTAATGATTGATCATGGTGGAGGAGTTTCAACATTATATGGTCATGGTAGTGAAATAACAGTTACATTAGGACAAACTGTAAAAAAAGGAGACGTCATCTTAAAAGTTGGTTCTACAGGTTATTCAACAGGAAATCATTTACACTTCGAAGTAAGAGTAAATGGAAGTGCAGTAAATCCATTGCCATATGTAACTAACTAAAGTACAAAAACTTAGTAAATAACGGAGGATAAGATTAAAATGAAAAAAATAGGATTAAAAATAATAGGAATACTAGTAATTATATCGATAGCGATGAATGCGTTTTCAATAATGTCATATGCAACTGAAAAGAGCGAATTGAATAAAAAGATAAAAGAGACAAAAGAAAGTTTAAATGAGGTAAATAGTCAAAAAGCTGAATCTGAAGATAAAGTGGAAGATTTAACTTCTCAAATAAAAGAATATGAAAAAGAAATTAATTCTTTAAAATCTGAAATAGAACAAAAAAATAAAGAAATAAAAGAAATGCAAAAAAAATTAGATGAATTAGAGGAAGAAAGACAGGAAAAGCAAGATTTGTTAGATGAAAGATTAATTACAATATATGAAAATGGAGAAACAAGCTATCTTGATGTATTACTTTCTTCAGCAGATATAACAGATTTTATTTCTAAATATTATATGGTAGAAACATTAACAGAAGCTGATAAGGAATTAATTGAAGGATTAGAAGCAGACAAAAAAGAAATTGAAGAAACTAAAAATAACTTAAACGAAAGCTTAAAAGAAGTAGAAGATAAAAAAGATGAACAAGAAGCTATTCAAAAGAAATTAAATAAAGCTAAAAATCAAGAAGAGAAAAAAGTAGAAGATTTAACAGCACAATCAGAAGATCTAGAAGAAGATATAGAAGCATATGAAAAGAAAATGAAAGAACTTGATGCAAAAGAAAAAGCACAAGAAGAAGCATTAAAACATAAAATAGAACAAGCACAAAAAGAACATGAGTCAAATAGTTCTTCTGGTTCATCATCTAGTGGAAGTTCAAGTTCTTCAGGATTTATTAGACCAGTAAAATCAGGAAGTATTACTGCAAAAATGTATTATTCTAGTGGAAAATATCATGGAGCAGTAGACTTTGGTGTATCAGTTGGAACTCCAGTATATGCTGCTGCAGATGGAATTGTTGTAACATCAACTTGGGGAGGATCTGATAGTTATGGATATTACATAAAGATTAAACATTATAATGGTTTATATACATTATATGCACATGGATCATCATTAGTTGTAAGTGTTGGACAAGAAGTAAAACAAGGACAATTAATAATGTATTCAGGAAACACAGGAAATTCAACAGGACCTCATTTACATTTTGAAGTAAGAGTATCTCCAGGAGGATACAGCAATAGAGTTAATCCATTAAATTATCTATAATTTATTTACTATAGTTACATATAGACCGCTACATAAGAATAAAAACTTAGGTGGCGGTTATATTAATATAAAGAAAGGGGAAGAACGAGATGAAAAAATCTTCAATAGCAATTATTGTTGTAATTGTAATTTTATTATTAATAGTAATAGGAGGAGTATCAAGTTATAATGGTTTGGTAGGATTGTCAGAAGAAGTAGACAATAAATTTGCTACAATAGATACAATGTTACAAAGAAGAGCAGATTTAATACCAAATTTAGTTAATACTGTTAAAGGATATACAAATCAAGAACAATCTGTAATAGATTCTGTAACAGAAGCAAGAGCAAAATTAAATAATGCAAATTCTGTTGCTGATAAAGCTAATGCAGATCAAGAATTAACAAGTGCATTAAATAATTTATTAGTAATTGTAGAAAATTATCCGGATTTAAAATCTTCAGAAAATTTTATAAATTTACAAGATGAATTAGCAGGAACAGAAAATCGTATAGCAACAGCAAGAAAGGATTATAATGATGCAGTTAAGGAATATAATGCGAAAATAAAAAGATTTCCTACTAATATAATATCTGGAATGTTTGGTTTTGAAGAACAAGAATACTTCCAAGCAACAGAAGGAAGCGAGGAGGTACCAACAGTTGACTTCAATTCAATTCAATAAAAAAATAATTATATTTGTGATTGCAATAATAATGCTTTTGGCTTTTTCAAATTCCTCATTTGCAATTGTTTCTCAAACTAGAGAATTCTATGTTAATGATTCAGCGAATTTATTAGAAGATGATACAAAAGAATATATAATAAATATGAACAAAAAGTTAGAGGAAAAAACTGGAGCACAAATTGTTGTAGTTACTATACAAAATTTAGAAGGAAAGTCATTAGAGGAATATGCCACAGAATTATTTAGAGAATACGGTATAGGCGATAAAGATAAAAATAATGGAGTATTATTACTATGTGCATTAGAAGAAAGAGAATTTAGAATAGAAGTTGGATATGGTCTAGAAGGAGTATTAACAGATGGAAAAACGGGAAGAATACAGGATAGCTATATAATTCCATATTTAAAAGATAATAATTTTAATGAAGGAATAAAAAACGGGTTTAATGCTATTCTAACTGAAGTGGAAAATGAATATGGAATTACAATAGATGGAGCAGAAACCGAAGTAACGCCTAAAAGCGTTACGATAACTCGTATTTTTAATGGAATGTTAATTTTGATTTTTGTACTAGCATGTGTTCTTACTAGAGGTCGCGTATTACTATTCTTTTTAGGAGGAAATTCAAGTGGTGATAGTTCTTCATCAGGAGGATTTTCAAGTGGAGGATCTTCAGGAGGCTTTTCTGGCGGAGGCGGTTCTTCAAGAAGTTTTTAAAAATAAAATAATACTTGAAATATCTGCAAGTATTAGAGAAGAAAATATAATAAGAAAAAGCTGTTATTATTAACAGCTTTTCTTGTTTATTTAATTGAACAAATAATATTTGGATGAAACATTAATTATTCATTATATAAATTTTTTTCATATAAATCATCAATACGTACATCTTTTTCTTCAAAATTATCAATAAATCCAATTTTTGCAATATTATTAGTTACTTCTTGTATCCACACAGGTCTTTCGTTATAAAAAATATCAACTTTTTGTTTATTTCTTAAAAGTTCATGTATTCTAGCAGAATTCATAAAATCACTCCTTTAGATAAACTTGTACTAATAATATATCCAAAATTTAGAAAAATATTCCAAAAAAACTCCCGCATTTTACTGCGGGAGAATATTCGTCTTAAAAAAAGAATCCGAAGATTGCAATGAAGACGAAAATTTTTGCAACGGTTATAAGCAACCGTTCAAGTGATGATGTATTAACATCAACTGGGAAAAAATAGTTGATAATTTTGTTTGCTATTACACAACCTATTAAAGATACCGCAAATGCAACAGCAAATATAAAGGACACAAATCCAAGATACACCACACCTGCTAAAAATAATAGAACTAGGAACCACATTGTAATTCTCCTTTCTTTTCAACAATTTCGTATGAAATATTATATAATATTTTATGGAAAAAATCAAAGAAATTAGAAAAAGCATTACTATTTTTAATAGTAATGCTTTTTTGGTGACCCGTACGGGAATCGAACCCATGATTCAGCCTTGAGAGGGCTGCGTCTTAACCGCTTGACCAACGGGCCAAATATAAGTCTAATAATATATATCATAAAATAAAGCTATAGTCAAGAAATAAAATTTAATAAATTTAAATATAAAAGTATTGACAAATTAAAAGAATATTATATAATAAATAGCGAACAAAAGTTTTAGAAACGAGGAGTAAAATGTTAGAATTAAAAGAAAGGATAGATATCGTCTTAGTTAAAAAGGGATTATTTCCAACAAGACAAAAAGCTAAATATGCAATAGAAAATGGAAATGTATATGTAAACGAAGTACAAATAAAAAAATCAAATAAAATAATAAGTCATGATGATAAAATAGTAGTAAAAGGAGAAGGCTTAAATTATGTAAGCCGTGGAGGTTTAAAATTAGAAAGAGCAATACAAGAATTTGAGATAAACTTAAAAGGTAAAGTATGTGCAGATATTGGAGCATCAACAGGAGGTTTTACAGACTGTATGTTGCAAAATGGTGCTACAAAAGTTTATGCAATAGATGTAGGGCATTCTCAACTAGATAATACATTATTAGAAGATACAAGAGTAATAAATATGGAAGGAACTAATATACGAGAATTTGATACAAACACAATTGAAAAACTAGATTTTATAAGTTCAGATGTTTCATTTATATCAGAAACGCATGTATTGCCTAAAATATACGAAATGTTAAAAATCAAAGGAAAATCAGTTATATTAATAAAACCACAATTTGAAGCAGGAAAAATTAATTTGAATAAAAATGGAGTTGTGAAAAATATAAAAGTTCATCAAAAAGTAATACATAATATAATTATTTTTGCCAATAAACTTGGTTTTAGAATAATAAATTTAACATATTCTCCTATAAAAGGACCGGCAGGAAATATAGAATATTTACTATATTTAGAAAAAAACGAAAATAATTTATTAGATTTATACAAAATGAAAAATGAAATTATTTCAATAACTACAAAAGCAAGTAAAGAATTAAAATAAAGAGGTGAAATATGGTATCTACATTACATATAAAAAATATAGGTATTATAAGTGAATTAACCATAGATTTTTCAAAAGGATTTAATATATTAACAGGTGAAACAGGAGCTGGCAAAAGTTTAATAATAGATGCTTTGGGAATAATTGCAGGTGGAAGATTTTCTAAAGAAATGATTAGAAAAGGAGAAAATCATTCATTTGTAGAAGTTAGTATTTATTTGCCAAATAGTGATAAAGCGATTGATGGAAATATAATTATTTCACGTGAAATTTTTGAAAATGGTAGAAATACTTGTAAAATAAATGGTAGATTAGTAACCGTTACAGAATTAAAAGAGTTTATGGCAAATATAATAAATATTCATGGGCAAAATGATAATCAGAATTTGTTAAATAAAGAAAATCATATTAAATATTTAGATAAATTTTTAGGAAAAGAATTTATTAATTTAAAGAAAAAATATACAGAAAAATATAATAAATACATAGAATTAAATAAAGAATTAAAAGAAAATTATGGTGATGAAAAAGAAAAAAGAAGAAAATTAGATTTGTTATATTACCAACTAAACGAAATTGAAGATGCTGGATTAAAACGTAATGAAGACGAAGAATTAGAAGAAGAAAGAAAACTAATTATAAATTCTGAAAAAATATCTAAAAATTTAAGCGAAGCAGATATGCAAATAAATGAAAATGCATTAAATTCAATTAGTATTGCTATAAGAAGTTTAGAAAAAATAGAAGATATAAATATAAAATATCAAAAAACGTTAAATTCATTAAAAAGTAATTATTATGACTTACAAGAAATTTCTATAGATTTAAGCCATTATAATTCAGATACACATTTTGACGAAGAAGAAAGAAATTCTGTAGAAAATAGATTGGATGAAATTAATAATTTAAAAAGAAAATATGGAAATAGTATAGAAGAAATTTTAGATTATAAAAATGAGATTTCAAAAGAGATAGAAAAAATAGAATCTTCAGACGAGAGAAATAAACAAATACAAAAGGAAATAGATATAATAAAAACAGAAATGGAAGAAATTGCAAAAGATTTACATTATAGAAGAGTAAAAAAATCAAAAGTGTTATCAGAAAAAATAAATGCAGAGTTGTTTGATTTAGAAATGCAAAATGCTAAATTCGAAGTAAAAATAGAAGAAGTAGACTTTAACAAAGATGGTATAGATGATGTAGAGTTTATGATAGCAACAAATAGGGGAGAAGATCAAAAACCATTAATAAAAATCGCTTCTGGTGGTGAAATGTCTAGAATTATGCTAGCAATAAAAACTGTTTTATCAGATGTGGATGAAGTTCCAATATTAATTTTTGATGAGATTGATACAGGAATAAGTGGACAAGCTGGAAATGCAGTTGGAGATAAATTAAAGATGATATCTAAAAAACACCAAGTAATAATTGTTACGCATTTAGCAAGTATTACAGCTAAAGGTGATTCTAATTTCTATATATATAAAGAAGTTAAAAATGAAAAAACAGCTACTAAAATCAAGAAGTTAAGTGAGAAAGAATTAATAGAGGAGATTGCAAGAATATCAGGAGGAGTAGTTTCAGATATATCTCTTCGTCATGCACAAGAGCTTAGAAAGGCAATATAAGGTAAATGGATTTGCACAAGTAAATTTCACTTCGCAAATGCATAAACCAAAGAAACTTAGTCTTTGTGTATAACAAAAATCTAGAGATTTAAAAATAAATGGGGGACATGAGATATAAAATCATGTCCCTTTGATTAAATTATTTTAACTCAACAACTGTAACTCCCATTTCACCTTCACCATAAGTACCAAGTCTAAAACTTTTTACATGTGGATTTGTTTTTAGGAATTTTTGAATACCTTCTCTTAATTTTCCAGTACCTTTACCATGAACTATTCTGACAGTCTCAAGTTTAGCCAAACTACAATCGTCCAAATATTTATCAATAACAAAAATTGCTCCTTCGACAGTCTGACCAATAACATTTATTTCACTAGAGATATTTTTAGATTTAGAAATTCTAGAAATTCCAGCTTTTTTATTATTAGTTGTAGATTGATTTTTAGATATAGACAAATTAGAAACAGGTACAAAAGTTTTCATGCTTCCAATTTGCACTTGAACTTGATTATCCTTGTTTGGCAAAGAAAGTAAAGTACCATCAGTCATGAATTTGTGTACAAATACTGTCATACCAACAGTTAATTTTGAAATATCTATATTTGAATTTATATTGTTATTACTAGAATTAGTAGAAATAGTATTTTTTATAGAATCATTTAATTTATTTCTATAATTATCTAAATCCTTTAAAGAAGTAGAATCTTTAGATATTGAACGCATTTCTTTAATAATACTAGACGCTTCTTCTTTGGCTTCAAATAGAATTTCACGAGCATTTATTTTTGCTTTTTCTATAATTTCTTTTTGCTTCTTTTGTACATCAAAATTATCTTTTTCTAAGTTTTTCTTTAATTTTGAAATATCTTCTAATTTGTTTTCGATTTCTTCTTTTTCATGTTCTATTTTTTGTTTATCATCATAAATACTTTTTAATAAATCTTCAATTCTTACTGTATCAGAATCAATAAAAGTATTTGCTCTATTTAAAATATTTTCTGGAAGTCCTAGTTTTTTACTAATAGCAAATGCATTACTTTTCCCTGGTACACCAATTAAAAGTTTATATGTAGGAGAAAGTGTATTAATATCAAATTCTTGGCTTGCATTCTTAAAACCATTATTAGTTAAAGCATAATTTTTAATTTCTGGGTAATGTGTTGTTGCAATAGTTAGAGTGTTTCTATTATGTAATTCTTCTAATATGCTTATAGCCAAAGAACTTCCTTCAACAGGATCTGTACCAGAGCCTAATTCATCAACTAAAACTAAACTATTTTCTGTAGATTTATTTAATATTTCAATAATATTTAACATATGAGAAGAAAAGGTACTTAAAGATTCTTGTATACTTTGTTCATCTCCAATATCTGCAAAAACATTATCAAAAACATAAAAACTACTATTTTCTTTGGCAGGAATATTTAAACCAGACATAGCCATTAATGTAAGTAACCCAACAGTTTTTAAGGTTACAGTTTTTCCACCAGTATTTGGTCCTGTTATTACCAAAGAAGTAAAGTCATATCCTAAGTTAATATCTATAGGAACAACTTTATTTTTATCAATTAATGGATGTCTTGCTTTTATAAAATTAATTTTCTTATCCTCATTTATTATAGGCATATTTGCGTCTATAGAGATAGAATAATTTGCTTTTGCAAAAATAAAATCAAGAATACCAACAATATTCAAGTCGTTTTCTAATTGTGAAGAGATACCAGTAAGTAAATTGGTTAAATTAGCTAGTATTTTTTCAATTTCTATATTTTCTTCAACAATTAAATTTGTAATTTTACTATTAAGTTCAAAGACTGAAAGAGGCTCGATAAAAACAGTAGAACCACTATTTGACATATCATGAACAAATCCTTTTATATTACTTCTATATTCTTCTTTTACAGGAATTACATATCTATCATTTCTTATAGTTATTACAGGTTCTTGCAAATATTTTGAATAAGAAGAAATATAGTGATTTAGCTTATCACGAATTTCTTGCTCTATTTTTTTCTTTGTTACTCTAATTCTATTTAATTCTTGACTTGCATTATCTGCTATTGTATTTTCATCTAATATAGTATTAAAGACCTTTTTTTCTATATCAATATTTACATATAAATTATTAAAATAATCATATAAAACAGAAAAATCATCAATATTTATTAATTTATCATCAAAAAAATAGCTCTTTAATTCTCTAGAAATTTTTAAAATTCTAGTTAAATCCAAAATACTTTTTATAGATAATATATTATTACTATTTAAAGCTTTTAGCCATATTTTAATATCTTCAGAAATTTCGGTAATTGGTGGAATTCCTTTTTTATATCTCATTAAAATTGCAGTATTTGTTTCGTTTAATAATTTTTGTAATTTGCTTTTATCAGAAATTGGTCGTAGAGAAAGAGAATAATCTTTACCAATATTTGTTTTTGCAAAATTAGATAGATTATCAAGAACCTTATTAAATTCTAATTTTTCTAAATTTTTTTCCAATGTTAATACACTCCTTAAATTAAGTTATATCTTTCAAAAGTATCTTTTATCATGTGTGTATCTAATCCTACTATAGAATTATAGTCACCATCAAAACCTTTTAAATAAACTTTACCGACACCTTGTACAGCATATGCTCCGGCTTTATCTAAAGGTTCTTTAGTATCGACATAAGAACAAATATCATAATATGACATGTTTTTAAAATAAACTGTAGATTTATTAACAGCTGTTTTAAATATAATAGAATGTTCTTTTTTTATAATTATAGTTGTACCAGTATATACTTCATGAGAATTACCTTGTAGTAATTTTAGCATTCTTATGGCATCATTTTTATCATGAGGTTTGCCTAAAATAATATTTCCATAAGCCACTAAAGTATCTGAACCAACAACTGTATATTCATTATTTTCTTTATATTTATTTTCAAAAACTGAATAAGCCTTAGCATAAGATAATTTTTTAGCTAATTTTTTAGGATCTTTTTCAGTTTGTTTAATTTTATTTTCATCAATATCACTTGGAATGATATCATAAACACTTACAATACTTGACAAAAGTTGCTTCCTTCTAGGAGAAGCTGATGCTAAAATAAATTCCATAAAAACCTCCAGTAAAAAATAATTTAAATCAATCTTTTTGAACTGTATTATAACATTCATAGGTTTAAAAAATCAATATGTCAATATTGCGTTTAAAGCCTTGTTATGCTAAAATATGATTAGCGAAAATGGAGGATTTGTATGGGAGATAAAGAACAGAACATAAGAAATTTTAGTATAATTGCACATATAGATCACGGAAAATCAACATTGGCAGATAGAATGATTGAGATGACCGGAGTTCTTTCAAAAAGAGAAATGGAATCACAAGTTTTAGACAATATGGAGATAGAACGTGAAAGAGGAATTACAATAAAATCACAATCTGTTAGAATGGTGTATAAAGCAAAAGATGGGCAAGAATATATATTTAATTTAATAGATACACCAGGACATGTGGATTTTAATTATGAAGTTTCTAGAAGTTTGGCTGCATGTGAAGGAGCTATTTTAGTTGTAGACAGTAGCCAAGGTGTAGAAGCTCAAACACTAGCAAATGTTTATTTAGCATTAGATAATAATTTGGAAATATTACCAGTTATAAATAAAGTAGATTTGCCAAATGCAAGACCAGAAGAAGTAAAAAAAGAAATAGAAGATATAATTGGAATTCCAGCAGAAGATGCACCATGTATATCAGCCAAAACTGGATTAAATGTAGAAGAGGTACTAGAAAGGATAGTAACAGATATACCAGCTCCATCTGGAGATGAAAATAAACCATTAAAATGTTTAATTTTTGATTCTTTTTATGATAATTATAAAGGTGCAGTAAGTTATGTAAGAGTTAGGGATGGAAAAGTAAAAGTTGGAGATGAAATACTACTTATGTCATCAAATAAAAGTTTTGTGGTTACAGAAGTAGGCTTTTTTGAACCAGGGAAATATTATCCATGTAATGAACTTGTAGCAGGAGATGTTGGATATATTGCAGCAAGTATAAAGAGCCTATCAGATATAAGAGTTGGAGATACAATAACTTTAAAAGAAGCTCCAGCAGACGAGCCACTTCCAGGATATAAAAAAGTTAATCCAATGGTATATTGTGGATTATATCCTGTAGATGGTAGTGATTACGAGAATTTAAAAGTTGCATTAGAAAAATTACAATTAAATGATGCATCACTTCAATATGAACCAGAAACATCTAATGCATTAGGATTTGGTTTTAGATGTGGTTTCTTAGGCTTACTACATTTAGAAATTATTGAAGAAAGATTGGATAAAGAATTTGATTTAAGTTTAATTACAACATCACCATCTGTAATTTATAAAGTGCATAAAACAGACGGGGAAGTTATAGAACTTTATAATCCAGCAGATTTACCTAGTCCTCAAGAAATAAGTTTTATGGAAGAACCATATGTTGTAGCAGAAATATTAACACCAAAAGATTTTGTTGGAAATGTAATGGAAATATGTCAAAACAGAAGAGGTATTTATCAAGATATGAAATATCTAGATGAAAATAGAGTAACAATAACATATGAATTACCATTAAATGAAATAATATATGACTTTTTTGATACTTTAAAATCAAAAACAAAAGGATATGCTTCATTTGATTATGAACTTAAAGAATATAGAAGATCAGAACTTGTAAAATTAGATATATATGTAAATGGAGAAAGTGTTGATGCATTAAGTTTTATAGTTCATAAAGATTCTGCTTATGATAGAGGAAGAAAAATGGTAGAAAAATTAAAAACAGTTATTCCAAGACATTTATTTACAATTCCTTTACAAGCAGTAATTGGAGGAAAGGTAATTGCGAGAGAAACAATTTCAGCAATGAGGAAAGACGTACTTGCTAAATGTTATGGTGGAGATATAACAAGAAAGAAAAAATTATTAGAAAAGCAAAAAAGAGGAAAGAAAAAAATGCGTGAAATTGGTAATGTAGAAATACCACAAGATGCATTTCTATCAGTATTAAAATTAGATGAAGAATAGAAGGAGTACAAATTTTAAATGAAAAGATTAGTTTTATGTGGCAGCAGAACCTTTAAAGATTATATTATAAAAATAGGTAGAGATCTAGAAAAAGAAGGATTTGAAGTAGTAATTCCAAAAGAATTTTTTGTACCAATGCCCAAAAGGGAACATTCAATGCTTCACTTTTCAGAAATACAAAATGAAAGAACTGACTATGTACTAATTATAAACGAAGAAAAAAATGGTCAAAAGAATTATATTGGCGCAAATAGTTTTGCAGAAATAGCTATGGGATTTTATTTTGGAAAAACTGTGTTTTTAAAAAATGATATTTATGAACCATTTGCTGATGAATTAATCGGTTGGGGAGTTATACCGTTAAAAGGTCATTTGGAAAATATTAAAAAATAGTTTTAGTAGGTGGATATGAAAATAACTAAAAGTGAATTTGAAATAATAAATAAAAAATTTGACGAATACAACGAAAAAAATGCAGAATCTTTTAAATATATAAAAGGAAAAGAAAAGATAATCTTATCTGCACCACATAGTGTTAGTCAAATTAGAAATGGAAAAATAAAAGGAAAGGATATCGCAACAGGAGCAATTGCGATTTCTTTACAAAAAAGCTTAAATTGTTATTGCATATATAAAACTAGAAATGATAATGATGATGCGAATTATGACATAGAAAAAAATCCATATAAGGATAAATTATTAGAGATAATAGAAAAAGAAAATATAAAATTTTTATTAGATATTCATGGAGCAAAAGCAAGCCAAGGATTTGATATAGATATAGCTACTAATGATTTAAAAAATATTAATGAAAAAACAGAATATGTAACAGATTTTATAAATATAGGGAAAAAATATGGAATTAATAATATTACAGTAGATAAAGTATTTAAAGCATCTACTTTACATACAATAGCATATACTATTTCAGAAAAACTAAAGATACCATGTTTAGAAATAGAATTATCAAAAGAATATAGAGATGTAAAATTATTTAAGAATATACAAATATTATTAAATTTTTTAGAAGAATATTTAATAGGAATATGCAGAAAGGAGGAAAAATGAAAGAAGAATATAGTGATCAAGTAGAAGGAAGAAATGCTGTTTTAGAATTACTAGAAAGCCAAAAAGATATTAATAAATTATTTATAGAAAGTGGAGAAAAACACGGATCAATAAATAAAATAATTGCTAAAGCAAAAGAAAGAAAAGTCATTATTATAGAAAAAGATAAAAAACAAATGAAAGAAATGGCAAGAACAGAAAATTATCAAGGTGTAATTGCAATTGTACCACCATTTGAATACTGTGACGTGGAGGATATTATAGAAGAGGCAAAATCAAAAAATGAGGATCCTTTTATATTAATATTAGATGGAATAGAAGATCCACATAATTTAGGAGCAATAATTAGAACTGCTGAAACAGCAGGAGTACATGGAATCATTATTCCTAAAAGAAGGGCAGCTTCTGTTAATAGTACAGTTAATAAAGTATCAGCTGGAGCAACAGAATATATGAAGATTGCAAGAGTAAATAATATTACAGAAACTATAAAGACATTAAAGAAAAAAGATATTTGGGTATGTGGAACAGATATGAATGCTAAAAGCTATTACTACCAAGAAAATTATAAAATGCCAATTGCAATAGTTATTGGAAGTGAAGGATTTGGAATAAGTAGACTAGTAAAAGAAAATTGTGATTTTATGGTAAAAATTCCAATGAAAGGAAAAATAACATCTTTAAATGCTTCAGTTTCTGCTGGAATTATAATATATGAAGTAGTTAAGCAAAGATTAAAATAAGCACAAAAGAGGAGGAAAATAAAATGATGGGAAGAAAGAAAAGAATATTAATAATAGTACTTTCTGTAGTAGTTGTTTTAGCACTAATAATAGGTGGTATCTTTGCATATTTAAATTATGCAACAGATATGTTTAAAAGTGATGAAGAATTATTTTATAAATATGCATATCAGAATGCAAGTATTTTTAGTGTAGTAGATACTAATTTATTAGATAGATATTATCAAAAATTAAATAATAATAAATATCAAGATACAGCAGAAATTTCAGTACAAACAGGAATTCTTGAAGAAGAAAATCAAACTCAACCAGAAAACGCAACTAATGAAAATACAGAGCAACAAGTCAATCAGCCTGTAAATAATATTGATGCAAATACGGTAGCAGAAGCTCCAGTAGATGCGAATAATATAAATACTGAGTTGGTAAATGAAGTATCAGATCCAAATATGGCTGTTGACCAAAATGCTATAGCAGGAGCTCAAACTGCTACTGAAACAGAACCTGTTCAAAACGTAGTTCCACAGGAAGATACTGCACAATTTGATACATTAATGGATAATTTAAAATTAACATATATAGTTAATAGTAATTTAGTAGATGGAAAACAATCTGCAGTAGCAACAGTAAAATATAATGATCAAGATCAATTTACTTTTAATGTTATAAAATCAGGAGATTCTTATGGAATAAAATCTGATGAAGTAGTATATCAATATTTAACTTTAAATAATGAAAATTTAAGAGATGTATATACAAAATTAAATGTTGAAAATCCAGATAGTTTGCCAAATAAATTTAATACATTAAATTATAATATTTATAAAAATATGGATCCAACAGATAAACAAAAGATATTAACTACATATCAAAATTTATTAAACAAGCAAGTTACAGATAATCATTTTTCTAGTCAAAAAGAAGTAACAATTAATATGAATGGACAATCTGTTACAGCAAATGCATATATATTAGAATTAAGTGCTCAAGAACTTTTAGCTTTAAAAATTGCATTTTTAGAGCAATTGATGTCTGATGATACAACTTTAAAATATGTAACAGAATTTATACAAATGGATGAACAATATACAGTAACGATTAAACAAAAAATTCAAGAAAAAATTGATGAATTAAAAAGAGATGGAGTTAAAGAAGACGAAAATTTGAAAATAACTGTATACGAAACAAATAGAGCATTAGCTACTACAGTAATTGAGTTTGGAAATGCAACTTATAGAGTAGATAATACTGTGACAGATGCAAATCAAAAAGTAACAATAACAAAAACAACTAATGATGAAACACCAGTTACAACAACTACAACATTAGAAAGAAATACATCAAGTAATGATAACGAATTTAAAGTTCAATCTACATCAAAAACAGGTGAAACAGTAACAAATACTACAGAATTAAATATAAAACTAGAAGGAAGTACAGAGGATTCACTATTAAATTTAACTATTGAACTAAATGATAATGACCATAATAAAGTAAATAACATTAAATTTACATCAAGCAAAAATTTTGGCGCAGAGGTTAATGTTGAAGAATTAACCGCAGATAATTCAGTTGTTATAAACAATATGACATTAGAGGATTTTACAAATAATTATAATGCAATAAAAGAAAGATTAAATTATTTATATACGACTAAACTTGCTGCATTAGGATTTGATGCAAATACAATAAATTATCAAGGTTCATTAAAATGGAGTAGAATTGTAGATGCTTTTGATGAAGATGAATTTAAATCACAAGTTCAAAGAGCTTTAAATTTAGCTAAAGATGATTTACAAAATAATCAAGAATATATTGCAATGATTCAGCAAGCAAATGGTGATGAAAATCAAATTAAACAAATAAAAGGTATAGTTACAGTAAACAGATTAAGAGAAACAGGACTAGATGCAGCATTAAATACAGATGATAACTCAATAGTTATAAAAGCTAATAATGAAACAGACCGTAAATATGAAATAGACTATGATAATTTTAAAATATCAAAAATTGAATAAACAAAAGTGTTGACAAAACCAAAAAATGCTAGTATACTATTACAGTAACGAATTATGTGAGAAATAATATAGATATATACATATCTTGAGTCAAAGGAGGGATTGAGAATGGCACAACCAAAAAGAAGATGGTCTAAACAAAGAACACATAAAAGAAGATCAACATGGAAATTAGAAACACCAAACTTAGCAACATGTTCTCATTGTCATGCACCTGTAATGCCACATAGAGTTTGCCCAACATGTGGATATTATAATGGAGAAGAAGTTGTAGTTAAGGAAACAGCAAAAAACGATTAATTATATAGAGAAAATATCCCATAAAGGGATATTTTTTTTGTATGTTGGAAAAAGAGTTAAGTAAAATACAATATTTGCTATTTACTTTTTAAAATTGTTACCATATAATAAATAAAGAGCAAGAAAAATTAGGAGAAAAAGGATGCAAAGCATAAAAATAAATAGAAACGCCGAAAGCATTGGCGTTGTACACACACACACACACACACA
>CALXVT010000029.1 GCA_944392175.1 uncultured Clostridia bacterium | reverse complement strand
GAATTTAGAATCTTTATCATCATATTTATCTACTAATTCCTTAAAATAGTTATATGCTTTTTCGTAATCTTTTTCTACATATCTTCCATAATAATGCATATGACCTAAAAAATATTTAGCGTTTTTATAATCATATTTCTCTTCTAGTTCTTTAAAATAGTTATACGCTTTTTCATAATTTCTTTCTACATATTGACCATAATAATACATTTGACCTAAATAATATTTAGCATCTTTATCATCATTTTCTTCTTCTAATTTACTAAATATTTCAAATGCCCTTTCATAATTTTTTTCTACATATTTGCCAAAATAATACATTTTTCCTATGTAAAATCTAGAATTAATATCATTATATTTTTCTGCTAGCTCTGAAAAAATATTAAATGCTTTTTCTAATTCTTCATTTTTGTTACTCTTTAGATATACTTTTGCTTCTTGGTATTTTTCTTTTATCTCATCATTTGGCATTTATAACATCTCCTTTATATATAAATCTTATTTATTTTATATACTTTTTGTTTATTATCGTCAAGTTCATTTTTAATAATTACCTATGTGTTTTATTATTTAGTATTTGCATAATTTTTGAACTTTAGGGACGGTCCTTAAAGTTCAAAAATTATGTGAACTACTATATGCTTTATGCGCAAAATAGACTTGTTTCGGATTTAATGTATAAAACGAATAAAATTAGAAATAATAAACAAAGGAGGTAAAGATATGGAAGAGAACAATTTAAAAATATTAAAAGAGATTCATAAAGCTACCAAAATGGGAATGGACTCAATATCCTTTGTTTCAGAAAAACTAGATGATAATAAATTAAAAGATAATTTAAGTTTTCAATACACACAATATGGTCAAGTAATGGATAGAGTAAATAAATTATATGAAAATTATGGAGAAATACCTGAAGATAAAAATGTTATGAATACTATAATGGGATGGACAGGAGTGCAGATGAATACAATGACAGACAAAACTCCATCACACATAGCAGAAATAATGATAGAAGGAACAACAATGGGAATAATCGAAGGAAGAAAATTGATAAATAATGAAGCAAATCAAGCATCAAAAGATGTTAAAGATTTATTAAACAATTTTGTAACATTTCAAGAAAATAATGTAGAACAATTAAAGAAATTTTTATAGGGATTTAGGGACGGTCCTTAAAATCCCTATTTTGTGTTTTAAAAGTAAACATAAAATTTGAACTTTAAGGACCGTCCCTAAAGTTCAAAAAGGTTGCAAAAAGCAGTGGATAAAGTATTTTCCACTGCTTTTGCTTTTAGTCGTATAAGGATTAGTATTATGCGAAGAAATTTCCTTTTCCTTTTTTATTAAAATTTCTTCTTTCTTGAAGATTGTCGAAAAAGCTTAATGTCTTACTATAGTCCTCTTGTTTGCAATTTTCAAGAGAACGAGCTTTAATTTTTTTGAATGTTTCATCATCACAGATACCTTCTGTGATAGCCTTCTTTAGCACAATATCAATTATTCTTTTGCTCAAACCATAGAGTAATGCAATATCTCCTTTTGTTTTATCGGTTTCTGTTGCAAACCGTTCAGATATTTCTTTTATTTTTTCATCTGATAAATCGAATATCGCTAATTCTACTCGTTTAGCCCTGAGCATCTTATAATGAGCAATTGTACCGTCTGCACTGCCATCAGGCGAATATCTACTTTGATTTTGAATGGATTTTCTCTCCATTCTGTCAACCATATCATCACTAACCAAATAGTGAATTATGGCATAGTCCATAAGGTCTGTTACCGCTTTTTGGTTGATTTCAAATTCTTTTGCCACTTCTGCTTTAGAATTAAAATCATTTACATAGGCGTCTGCAATTTCTATTGCAAGCTCTCCTAAAGCTCTTTCTGAAAGTTCTAGTTTTAACTGCCTAAACGTCCGTGCCATATAACTGCTTCCTCCTTCTTATTCCTTATATTTTATTTCAACGACTGCTAATGTTAATATTTTATCATGTTTTTGCATATTTTGCTATATATTTCTATTTAATATGTATTTTCCTGTGAATTCTTCTTTTAAAATGTCCATCATTAGTTTGTCATAATATTTTCCATCTATATATTTGCATTTTCTTCTTCTTCCTGCTTCTTTGAATCCACATTTTTTATAACATGCAATTGCTCTTTTGTTAAATTCTACAACATCTAATTTTATATTATTTAAATTTAAATAATTAAATCCATAATCCAAAATTAGATCAATTGCTTCTGTTCCATATCCTTTTTCTCTTTCTTTTTCATCTCCAATAAATATTCCAAGAGTTGCTGTCATATTTACATGGTCTATATGTTCTAATCCTACTGTTCCAATTAATTTATCTTTATCAAGTGTTACAATATTTAAAGTTGCTTCATCATCCATGTGATTTGCAATATATTCTTTTTCTTTTTCCAAAGTCATTATTTTTGAACTCATACCTATATAATCAGTTGTTTTAAAATCATTAAACCATTCGGCAAATTTTTCTGCATCTTCTAATCTTTTAGGAGCTAGATATATATTTTTTCCTATTAATTTTTTGTAATACATTTTTATCACTCCTATTCATTGTTTTCCTTAAAATTCATTGTTTCAAACTTTCTTATTTTAAAATTCTAAATTATCTACAATTTAAATTTTCCTTTTATTATTTTTGCAGTATTTTCTGCTGATATATTTGTATTATCTATTTTTAAATAATTTTCGTATTTTACTTCTCCTTCATATGAATTTAGTCTATGTTTTTCTAATGATTTTAATAATTCATTTTCACTAAACTCCAAATCTCTTTTTGTTGGTTTATTTTTTAGCCTATTTTCTGTTTTATTTCTTTTTAATCTTTCTTCTAATGTTGTTTCTAGCTCTACTACATAAAATTCGCCATTTTCTTTGTCAAACAAATCTTTTATTCTTTGTACATAATCCCAATCTTCTTTCATTTCAAATGCCCACATTAATGTGAATATCATTCCTTTTAAATCACTTTTTGCAACTTCTTCAAAGATTGAAAATCTAAATAATTCTGTTAATCTTTCTCTTTGCTCTGATTTATATTCAAAAAATTTTAATGGTAAGTCTATTGTTTCATGATTATGCATAAATTTTAGCCCTGTTATTTTAGCAAGTTCTTGGCCAACTGTCATTTTTCCAACTGCTTGTGGGCCACATATTAATACAAATTTAGGCATTATAACTCCCCCCTTATTTTATATCTATCCAATATCTTTTTGCAGGTAATCCTGTTTTTTCTTCATATACTATTTTTTCAAATTTTCCTCCACATTTCTCTATAAGCTTCCATGATGGAATATTTCCAACATATGCAGCTAATAAAACTTTGTCTATTCCTCTTTTTTTAGCTTCTTCTAATGTAAGTTTAAGCAAAAGCTTTCCATATCCTTTTCTTCTTTGTGATGGTCTAATACCATAACCTATATGTCCCCATATTTTTTCTGCGTCACCTCTTAAATAATGTCTTAAGTTAGAACAACCGATTATAATGTCTTTTTTATCATCATATAGCCAATATGTTGTTGATGGCGGATATTCTCCTATATTTTCTCCTCTTTCTGCTTCTTGAACTCTTTTTAACATTTGCTTAAAATATTCTTTAGTATGATATTTTAAGTCCAATGACCATGGGTCTACTCTACTTCCTTCCATTAGCCATTCATCCATCATCTCTTTATATTGTAAAAAATATTTTTCACTTGGTTTAATTAGTTTTATCATTTTTTTCGCCCCTTTTTATTTTTCTTATCATCTTATAATGATATTCTGTTTGATCATAAATTTTAAATCCTATTTTTTCATATAATCTTTTGGCTGGATTATCTTTAAATACTTGTAAAACAGTATTTACATTGTTTTCTTCATCTTGCTTTAATTGTTCTTTTAAAATTTGTGTTCCAATTCCTTTTCCTTGATATTTTTTATCTATATAAAATAAATCTATTAAATCTTCATCATTTTCATTAATATAATTTGTAAACATACCAATTGGTTTATTTTCATACATGACTACTTTAATATATTTTCTTTTTTCATTTATAAAATTTATAAAAAATTCTAGCTGAAATTTATCGTCCCATGGTCCATATGCTATCTCTACATACCATTTAAATAAATCTTTTTTTGTTTGATATAAATATTCTAGATCTTTATCTTCATATTTTCTAAAAGTATAACCCATTTTATTCATCCCCTTTATTTTTTATTATTTTAGAAAATTTAATATTTAAATATTAATAAATACAAAAAATAAAGCCTTGCAAAAAAATCTTTTTTTAAGACTCCTTTGCAAGACTTTTTATATCTTACTTTAAGTGTAAGCAATTTATAATTGCCCTTTACCGCTCAAGTTATTACTCTTAGATAAACTCTTAAAACATATTTTTATTGTAACATCTATTTTTAATTACGTCAACCAATTTTTTATATATTTTTCCTATTCATTGACATTATCATCTATTTTTTATATAATACAAGAAGCGTTAAAGAGATATGAGACATGCTAAATCTACGCATTTAGCAACTTTTTATAAAAGGGGATTTTTAAAAATGAAAAAAGAAAGTAAACATTCAAAAGCGGTAAATGGTGGTTCCCGTTTTTCAGAACCAACTCCAAAAAAGAAATTAAAAAAGGAAAAAAAGACAAAATCAAACTTAAGTATTAGTAATATAAATATAAAGAAAATAATTATTTTTATTATTATAATTGGTATTATTATATTTGGAATAATTAAAATAGTTCCAAATATTAATAATTCAGTTTCTGTATCTGATGATATGATAAAAATATCTTCAACAAAAAAAGTAGAAAATTTGGAGAATATAGAAATTACAAATTTAACAATAGAAAAAAAGGAATCTGCATATAGTATAAAATTAAATTTTAAAAATAATTCTGATAAAAAACAAGATACTTTTCAATCATATATTAACTTTTTAAATAAGGATGATAATATTATATTAGGACTATATTTTTATGTACCAGAAATTCCTGCTAATTCTGAAAAGGAATGTACAATAATTTCTTCAAGAGATTTAACAGAAATACATTCATATTCAATAGAAAAAAGAGACTAAGCCTAAAATTGGCTTAGTCCTTTTTACATTATGAATCTATCGAATATTGAATTTCAATATCTGCATCTGCGTTAAATTTACTTGTATCTAAATAATATTGTCCATTTTCTCTAACTATATAATCTGTTTCTGTAGCTTTACCTTTATATACTTGTGAAGTTCCTACTTTTATAGTTACATCTTTATCTGTATCAATATTATCTAATAATATTTTACCATTTTCTGATGTTTCAAATGCATCCACAGGATCTGATAAATCTTCTCCAATTTGTGTAAAGATATCTGATAAGTCAAGATTGTCACTTGTTGTATAATATTTATCTGTTGAAGATGCTACATAATCTTCTAATACTTTAACATCTTCTTCAAATCCAATAGCATATACTGCATCTGCTATACTCTGAAGATCTTCGCCAGATGATTCAATTTTTGAATTACTCCAATAAGATGAAGGTTCTCCATCACCAATAAATATAACTATATTATTATTATTTGGTCTAATTTTCTCTAAGGCTTCTATCTCTTCATAAGCTTTATCCAATCCGTTTTCGATATATGTTCCACCATTAGCAGTTAATCCATTTACTGTAGCTTTAAGTTTTTCTGCTCCTGAAGCCGTTGTTGCAGTACTGCCTTTTTTGCTTGCATTATTGCTGAAAGTTATTAAAGAAATTGTACTACTATTGCTATCAGCTACTGCTGGTAAATTAACAGAATCAATGAAGTTATTTATAGTTTCTTGTGCTACACTTAATCTAGAAGGACCTGTAGCTTTATACCATACACCATTTATTTTTTTACAACCCTCATTTTCGTGGTTATGGAACCAACCACCATCACATCTCTCAGTATATTCTGTTCCAAACTTCATACTTCCTGAAACATCTAATACTATAACAACATTACTATTTGTAATTGTTGGTGTAGATGTATTTGTTGTAACTTTAACAGTTTTCTCTACTTTATCTTGAGTTGTTTCCTCTGTAACTTTTTCACCATCAAGTGTAGCTGTATTTTCTATTTTTTGTCCTGGTTTCGCTATTACTTCAACTTCGAATACTATTGTCTTAGTATCTGATGCTGTACCTTTTGGTCCAAGTTCTACTTCTGTAGAGAATTTATTATCTTTTAACTCAATTCCTTTTGTAATAAATCTAACAAATTTTGTTCCATCTGGTATCTCGTCTCCTACAGTTGCTGTTCCTGTAGCATTTCCATTATTCTTAACTGTAATTGTATATTTAATTGTATCTCCTGGTTCTGCTACATTTTTATTTCCTGTATAAGGTGTTCCATCTGGATTTGTCTTTTTATTTTTATCTGCTTTAATTATTTCTGAAGATTTTTCTAAACTAATATCAGGTTCACCTATTTCTGTATTTATAGATACTGTAGAGTCATCATTATTTACTCCATCTGCTGTAACAGTTGCCGTATTTGCTATTTTATTATGCTTATCACTGCTTATATCCTCTTTTGTTACAGTATAAGTTGCTGTAATAACTCTTGTTTCTTCTTTTCCTAATTTTTCAATAGTTAATTCTTTTGCATCAATATTTAGTTTTCCATGGTTATTTTTCATTACATCTTTAACTGTAACATTAGTTAAATCTGTATTTCCAGTATTTTTAACTGTAATATTATATGTTATAACATCTCCTTCTCCAACATATCCTTCTTCTGTTGCTGGAGCATTATCTGTTATTTTTTGTGTTTTTTCAATAGATATTCCTGGAACTTGTTCTACTGAAACAGTTTCGCTATCGCTATCTTCTACTGTATATTTCTTACCATTAATTGTATATTTTCCTTCTGCGTTAACAGTATTTGTTATTTGTTTATCATTTAAGAAATTACTATCTGTAACTTTATAGTATACATCTACTGTTGGTGATTGACCTTTTACTAATTGTTCTGTTAATTTAATAACTATACCATCTTCTATAGGATCTTTACCATCTTTATCAGATGTTATTGGTAAATCACTATCTGTTACTACAACATCAGTTAATGGTATATCAGTATTATTTGTAACTGTTATTGTATACTTAATAATATCGTCTTTTGCAACAGCAATTGTTGAATTTTCATCGTCTGGTGTTACAACATCACCATTTGCTTTAATTATTTCACTAACTTTTTTATCAACTGTCATACTTGGTAAAGTATTTGTAACTGTCCAAGTATTATTATTTCCTTTACTTGGTGTTGATGAAACATATCCATTTTCTACATTAACTTCTTCTACAGAATAAGTAATTGGATTATTATATTCATCATATTTATTAACTTTTAAAGTTTTTGTCCAACCATCCTTAGCTGTAACTTCTTGATGTTTTGTTGTTTTTCCTGTAGTTGAAGTAGCTGTAATAGCAAATGTTACTTTGCTTGGACGTTCGTTATCATAATTGTCATCCCATTTTTTTACTAATGTTAAATCTGTTTTTTCTTCATTAACTTTAAATTCATTTGTTACTGTTAATGGACCATCATCAACATCTTTAACTTCATAATTCGTTGGTATGTTTTCAGTTTTTTCTTCTACTGTATATGTAATCTCATTACCATTATTATCATATATAGCTTGATTTGGTATTGTTAATGTCCATTCATTTTTAGTAGATTTGTCTTCATCATTATTTGCATTTAAAGTATAATTATTTCCATTTAAAGTTAATACAACGTTTTCAGGACGTTTTTCCGCTTTATCGTCGTTATCATCCCATACTTTTGTTATTGTTATGTCTTGCTCATTTTCTTCTCCAGTTGGGACTCTAAATGTATTTGTAAATTGGAAATTATTTTCCGTATTTTCAGTTTTTTCTGATTTATAGAAGAATAATTCATTATCATTTACTTCTACTTCATTAACATCATATGAAATTACATCACCATCTTCATTATATTTTGGTAAATTATCAAATTCAAAATTATCTTCTGTTTTAACATCTCTAACTTCTTCATCAACATTTTCTGCTTCTTCATTTCCCACTTTACTTGTTAAAACAAATTTAATTTGCTTTGGTCTTTTTCCTTCGTGTCCTTCATCGTCCCATAATTTATTAACTTTTACTGTAACTTTATCATCTGGAACTTTAAATGAGTTTGTTATAGTGAATTTATCATTATCAACATCTGCTGTATAGAAATATAAATCTCCTTTAGATACTTCTTCTTCATCTAATGTATATTCTATTTCGTCAGCATTTGCATCATATTTTCTTACACTTATAGTTTTAGTCCATTTATTTATAGTTGTTTGGTCTTCTTCTGATAAAGTTGCCTCATAGTTAAATTCGTCACCTGAAACTACAAATTTAACACTTTGTGGACGTTTACTTGTATGACCTTCATCATCCCATACTTTTGTTAATGTTATTTCTTCCATTGTTGTATTACCAACAAATTTATTTGTTACTGTAGTACCAGTTTCAGATTTTGTATAGAATTTTGGTGTTTCTTGTTCTTCTGCAGAATAAACAATTAACCTACCATCTTGATCATATTTTTGAAGACTAACTTTAGTAGACCATACATTACTGTTTTCTGGATCTGCATTTTCTGCTGTAAGTTCAATATTTTCTTGTTTAACTTCTTCTGCTCTATCTTTTCCAATTACATCTAATATTACTTTATCAGTACGTTTCTGAGCTTTATTATTTTCGTCATCCCATACTTTTGTTACTGTAATATCTGTTTTATTATTATTTGGAATATTTTCTAATGTAAATTTATTTGTAACTGTAACTTCTATATTTCCTTTAGAATCAGTTTCTTCATTAGATACTGTTGATTTGTAGAAGTTTTCTCCATTTGCTGAAATAGTATCACCTTCAGTTACATTGTAATCAATTACATTTGCTTTATCATCATATTTTGGTAATTCTTTAAATTCAACATAATTTTCTTTGCTTGTTGTCAATGTTTTAGTATCTACAACTTCTTGTCTATTATTACCATCTTTATCTTTTACAGTTTTTGTTAAAACAAAATTTATTGCTTCTGGTCTTCTTTGTGCTTGAATTTCATTGTCATCCCATACTTTATTTACTTTATAATTAACTGTATCTTTTGGTAATTCAAATTCGTTTGTTACTGTTGTTCCTTCTATTTTTACTAATTTGTAGAATTCTGGAACATTTTCTTCTGATGCTGTATATTTAATCTCTACACCATTTGCATCATATTTTGTCATACCATTAACAGTTATTTGCCATGTTTTATTATCTTTGGCATCATTATCTTTTAATGTAACTGTTTTTGTATTTTTATCACTGTTGCTTCCAGTAATTTTAATATTTACACTAGTACGTTTTCCAGCATAATTATTATTATCTTCCCATATTTTTGTTACTGTAACATCTGTTTTATTTTTATCACCTTCTGGTAATTTAAATTCGTTTGTTACTGTAACAGCTGTATTTCCATTTACATCTACTGATGGTTTTGATACTGTAGATTTATAGAAATCTCCCATTCCTTCTTCTCTTACAGTGTATTTTATTTGTTTTCCATCTTTATTATATTTTGCAATTGGTTTTTCAAATTTGTAATTTTGTTTATCAGATGTTTTGCTTACATCAACAGTTAATGTTGTATCTGTATCTCCTCCATCTGCAACTAAGATAAATGTTACTTTATCAGGTCTTCTATTTGCTTGAATATCATTGTCTTTCCATTCTTTGTTTACTTCTACAGATATATAAGCTTTATTTACTGTTGTTGTTACTGTATTAGTTGGCTCATCATCTACATAAGCTGTATTATCTATATTTAAGCTTTCTTTTCCGTCTAAGATATCTGCTGTTACCATAAATGAAACAACAACTTTACCATTATTTCCAGGAACTGTTACTTTGATGTTTCCATCTTCTAAGTCGTTTTGTGTATATTCTGTTTCATTTCCATTTATTTTAATGCTTCCCTCTTTAAATGTTAAACCTTCTGGAATTGAATCTTTTACAGAAACTGTTCCCTCTGTATTTCCTGAATTTTGTAATGTAATTGTATATGTTAAAGTATCTTTCTCATATACTGCTCCATCTGTAATTATTCCTTTTGTAGCTGTAATATTTACTGTGTTTACTTTGTCAGGATTTTCTGGAACTACTGGATCTGGATTTTGTGGTGTTGTATCTTTAACTTCTACACCATTTTCTATTGCTCCTGTTATATCTTTAATTTCTATTACAAATTTAATATCAACATAATCTTTATGAGCAACTTCTACATCAAATCCATTTATTAATTCTTCTGCTGTTTTATCTCCTGATCTAAATTCGGCTTTTCCATCAGCTAATATTTTTTCTAAATCTGAATCTTTAACTGTTACTTTTGTATCAGCTTCACCATTGTTTTCAATATGGATTGTATATTCAATAAAATCTGCTATTTTAGCTATATCAGTTTCTTTTAAGTCTTCGCCTCTTAAAATTCTACTTATTTTTTCTACTTTAACAAGTGGTTGCACACCGTCATATTCATTTTTATCTTCTACTGGTAAATTATTAACTGTTACTACATTTTTATCAATATGTTTGTTAGCTACTAGTCCATTTTCATCTTCAAGATATTTTGGATCAACTTTTAAAGAATAAGTTATAAATAATTTTTCTCCAGCACCTAATTTAACATCTTTATCTAAAATTAATGTTTGAGATTCTAATGTTGCATTTTCTTTTCCAAATTTAAAATCTGAATATGATAAAACTTCATCACCTGTTGTAGATTCTCCTGTAGCACTTATTTTTTCTACCTTAAACTCATAATCTTCTGCTCTTGTTTTACTATAATCAAATCCTTTAGGCAATGTATCATAAGTTTTTCCTTTTTCTATAGTTCCTTCTACATTTCCTCTATTTTCAATTATAATTGTATATGTAACTTTTTGATCTAAAGCAATTTTTGTTTGATCTTCAGCTCTAGTTCCATCATCATTATAAACTGTAGAAGTTTTTTCTGTAACTAAGTTTGGAGCATTTAATTGCATATTACCAGCTATAGCACTTACTGTTGCTAGTGCTTGTGGTGTCCAACTTAATTCTTTTCTTTCTCCTATATCTATTTCTTCTCCAGGTATAATTTGTGTTTCTTCTATTACACTTTCTTGTATATTTTCTGCATCATTATCATTGTTGTTTGCATTGTTTCCACTATTAGTTGTACCTGTACTAGAACCACTATTATTTGTAGTTCCTGTTGTAGCTCCACCTTGGTTTGCACCGTCATTTGTTGCACCATCATTTGTAGTAGCTACTTCAGTACTTGGCTCATCTTGCTCATTATTTTGAGTATCTGTATTTTGCTCTTCTGTTTGAGCTTGTTCTTGTGGTTCTTGGTTTTGTTCTTCTTGTCTAGCTTGAACATTTTCGTCACTAGATGTTTGTGAACCATTTTCTGCCATAGCAGATGTTTCACCTTGATCCTTTAAGAAAACTACTACACCAATAATTGCAGCTATTAATAAAACTGCTATTATAACTATGGCAATAATTGTTTTCTTATTAAGAGTATTTCCACTATTACTCATAATCTTATTTTCCCCCCTAAATTAGATTTCTCTTGCTTTTAAAATTAGTCTTTCTTTGTTACCGTTTGTACAAGTTATTAAAGTAACTTCTCTTACTGTTTCATCTTCTGTCTTCAAAATACTTACATCGTTTGGATCTGTAACAAATATGTCATATATTTTGTATTGGATTGTTTTATTAGTTAAATCTGTTAATTCTACAATGTCTCCTATCTCCAATTTTTTGGTTTTACCAAACATTGTACCATTATAGTTGTTATGCCCTGCTATGGACAAATTACCATAATCATTAACATTTCCGCCCCAATATTTTACAATTCCATATCTCATAGGTACTTTGGTTTCTTCTGGATTAGATGTTTCTATATTTAATATTGGATATTCAATATTTATTTTAGGTATTTTTACTTTTCCTATAACATCATATCCGTTTAATGTTAACTCCCCAATTTGGTTTGTATCTGTAATATTATTAAATTCTGATAATACCTCTTTATTTAACTTTTCGTTATTTCTGCTTGTTAATTCTTTTCCTGCTATTAATATAACAACTACTATTAGAGCTATTATCAATAATATATATATAACTTTATACATATACACTTTATTTTTCATATTAGTGTTTACTGTCCTTTTTCATTTTTCTTCTTACTAATATTATTGCAACTATAATTACAGCTAAAGCTATAAATAAAGCTATACTATCTCCTGTAATTGGTAATTTAGAAGTTCTTTTTGTTACAACAATCTTGTCATCAGTTTTAGTCTTTAGTGGGTCTTTCTCCATTGCGCTTGTTAAAAATTGTGCATCATATGTAACATTTCCATCTGCTTCTTCTTTTAAGAATAAAATATATTGTGTTCCTGTTTCTGCATCTTCTGGTTGTTCAATTCTTAAATCTTTATCTTTTACTTCTGTCCATTCTGCACTATTTATTAATTCTGTATATAATTTAGAAAACTCTGTTGATAAATTAATTTTTTCATTAACTGGCATATTGTTATAATCACTGTTAAATTCAGTTAATAAATTCCATAATGTGTCATATCTTTCATCATTTGCTGGTAATTTTATTAGCTGATAAGAATACTTTGCGTTTTTGTTTTCTTCATTTTCTTGAATTTTTACTGATCCAACTATTGTTACTAAGTTTAGTTGGTCTACAGTTTCTGTATATTCTACAGATTCCTTTTCTGTTGTTACAGGTATTGTTTTTGTGATTTTTTCTATGTTGTCTAATTCTTCTGATGTAATGCTTTCAGTTAAATTAACTTCAAGTCCTTGCATATCTTTTTTACCATTTACATATATGTATACTGGTTTAGATATATCTACATCTGCAAATTTTTGATTTGTTGCATCATAATATGCAACTGCATTTCCTGCATTATCTGTAGCTGAATTTTCATAAACTAAATTTGTTTCATCTTTACTGTTTGATAATGCAAATTCGAATTCTTCATCTAGTAATCCATCTACATAAATTAGATAATTACTTGATGTGTTTACTACTGCTAATTTTTCATCTGTTGCAGCCTTAGCATATGATGGCATTAAAACCATTACGGCTATAAGCATTACACTGATAATTAGCATAAGTCTTTGTTTTTTCATACTATTCCCCTCCAAATTTATATTTTTTTGTAAAAATCACTCTAAAACGCACTGTTATTATATTACAATTGTGGCAAAATGTAAATGTTTTTCCGGATTTTTCTTACGGAAATATGCACTATAGCAAATTTTGTCTCATATATGAGCATTTTTACTAAAAATTTTTATTGATTATATAAATTATATTTAATGAAATTCACTTTAATGCCTAAGAAAGAGCTGTATTATTTAACTAATACAGCTCTTTATATTTTCTTTAATTTTGCTACAAAAAATCCTTCCATTTCTTTTGTAGGTAATATCTTTATTGCTTTTTCTATTCCTAATTTTGTATTTAGGCTATCTCCAGGAATTGCTCCTTTTACTTTTATATCTATTTCCATCATTTTCTAGTTAAAGTTTTCTAATACCCTTTTCAAAATATTCTTATTTTCTTTTAAATTTAGTGTACATGTAGAATACACCATTATTCCTCCTGGTTTTAGTGCATTATAGCCACTTTTTATAAGTTTTCTTTGTATTTTAGAAAGGTCCTTTACAGTTCTTTTTGACCAATTTCTATATGTACCTGGTATTTCTGCAATAAATCTTCCTTCTCCACTACAAGGTGTATCTAATAAAATTCTGTCAAAGTTTTCAGGATACTTCTCTCCTAATTTTTCTCCATATCCATTTATTACTTCTACATTTTTTACTCCTTGATTTTCTATGTTAAATTTCAAACGTTCACATCTTATTTTATCTAGTTCATTTGCAATTATATGACCTGTGTTTTTCATCATTGCTGAAATTTGTGTTGTTTTACTACCAGGTGCTGATGCCATATCTAATATATTTTCATCTTCCTTTACTCCCAAAACTAATGGTGGGACCATACTAGATAAACTTTGCAAATAAACATATCCTTTTTCATATATCTCAAGTTTTTGTATATCTTTTTCATTTGCATTTTTAATAATTAAAGCATCCTCATAAAAATTTACTCTTTCAAACTTAATATTTATTTCTCTAAAATATCTCATTAAATCTTGTATATTATATTTTAATGTATTTACTCTTAATGTTGTATTTCTCTTTCCTGACATACCAGCTAATATTTTGTCCGCAACTAACGGAGAGTGCAGTTCATATAAATTTTCTATAAAGTCTTTTGGTAATTTTTTCTTTACCTCCATTACTGAAAGCATTTTTTCACTCCTATTCTATATATAATTTTCTTAATAGTTCTATTTCTTTTCCATACCCATCTAAATCATTTGGAGTTTCCAAATAGAATGGTAATTTCTTTAGTATTGGATTATTTATAATTTTCTCAATATTTTCTATTCCTATTGTTCCTTCACCTATTTTTTGATGTCTATCTTTATGACTGCCTCTTTCATTCATGCTATCATTTAAATGTATTGCTTTTAAATATTTTAATCCTATAATTTTATCAAATTCTTCTAAGACATTATCAATATTACTAATATCGTATCCTGCATCATTTATATGGCAAGTATCTAGGCAAACTCCTAATTTGTCTTTTAATTTAACTTTATCAATTATTGTTTTTAATTCTTCAAAATTTCTACCTATTTCTGTTCCCTTTCCTGCCATTGTTTCTAATAATACTGTTGTATTTTGATTTTCTGTTAGTACTTCATTTAAAGCTTTAACTATATATTCAATTCCTCTTTCTACACCTTGCCCAACATGACTTCCCGGATGAAAATTATACATATTTCCTGGTAAGTATTCCATTCTTTCTAAATCTTCCTTCATCATGTTTTGGGCGAATTCACGTATATCTTCTTTATCTGAACATAAATTCATTGTATATGGTGCATGAGCTAATATTTTTGCAAAATTATTTTCTTTCATAATTTTTAATAATTTGTCTATATCTTCTTTGTTAAGCTCTTTAATTTTTCCTCCTCTTGGATTTCTGGTAAAAAACTGGAATGTATTTGCATTTATTTTTAATGCTTCATTCCCCATATTTTCATAACCTTTTGATATTGATAGATGACATCCTATATTTAACATTTTCTCCTCCTTTTAGCAACATTATTATATCAAATTTAACTTTTTTTGCAAAATAGTCCATTTTTCCCTTGTATTATTGAATTTATGGTATATAATGTGCTTGTAGCAAAGCTGTTGATTAGCAATTAAAAGACAATGCCTTTTAGCTAATTATGTACACTTTGGAAGGGAGGATGTTCTTACATTGATAGGAACAAATGTCACAAACACAAATGCACCGCCTGTTTTTGCTGTATCTAAAAATGGTATTTCTACTTATACTTTAAAAAGTATTGAGTTAGAAAAAAACATTACTCTTGATATGGTAAAAGAAGCTATTCAAAATTCGTATTTGTATTCCAGTCTTGAAGAAATTTCGTATAAGATTTTATATACGAAGTCCGGAAAACCAAATCCGAAATATGAAGATAGCCGTAAGCGGAGACTAATAGTAACATTAATTAAAAATAATGAGTGTTACTACATTGTAAAGGCTTTTTGGAAAAGAAATCTGCACTTTATTGGAACTTCTAAAAATTCTTATAAAGTATATTTTGCAAAACACTTCTTCTGTAATATTGATATTGACATATTGGCAAAAATGGTAAGCCGTATTGATCTTTCAGAGGAAAATCAAAATTACAGATTTTTTACTACCCAAAAAAAGAAGCCTTTTGGATATGTGGATTATGTAGCATTATCATATTATGAAGATTATGATGACTTAATTCATGTGATTCGTAAAGGCGAACCTCATCCAGTTGGAACGACCTTTGCCAACTTCACACCTATATTTTATCTTTCTATACATTTTTCACGCAAATCAGATATTGATGGCACGTATTATGTGATTGATAATATTATATTTACCGGGTTGGAAGTTCCACAAAGGCCGTGGGAAATAGATCCATATGTAGACACTGCAGAATATCTATATTCCATGAAATTCTGGGAAAAGCATGCATATTGTTTTATTCCGCAGATAATCCAAAAGTTTGTGTGATACCAAAGCACTTAGCCAACGAAAAAAGACGATGATACAATATTCATCGTCTTTTTTCACTTCATTTAATTACTAAATGAAGATGCTTTTGGTGGTGTCTTTCCTTTTATTACATTATGATAATAGTCATATGTTAATACTGGTTTATCATTTAAAATTTTAGCATCAGTTGCTTCTAACACAAATACAGTATGAGTTCCACAATCTATTTCATTTATAATATCTGCTTCTATATATGATGATACTGCTTGTGTGACTATTGGAACTCCATTATTTCCTACTATATTTTCTGTTCCTTCTAATTTATTGAAATCTTTACTAGTTCTAAATCCAAATTTACCAATTAATAGCATATCTGCATCCTGTGATAAAACTGAAATATTTACTTTTTTAGATTTTTTCATAGTTATATTTGTATCATTTTCTTTATTTACAGTTACTAATAATTTTGGCATTTCTTCTGCTGTAGCCTGAACCACTGTATTTACTACGCAACCAGCAAAATGTTCTTCATATTTTGTTGTAATAATATATAGACCATATGATAATTTAAAAAATGCTGATTTATCCATATTTTCTACCTCCATTTAAGATTTATATTTTAAATTTGTTCTAGAATATTCGCTAATATCTATTTTTTCATCTAATAATTTTATATTTGCATTATTTTAATAATTGCTTCTTTATTTGCTTTAGATAAGTGCTTTATATAATATTCTAACTTAGAAGCAGCTTTTCTATTAGAAGATGTCCATGCTGCTTCTAACTTTTTAGCTTTATGTCTTTTTGTATATTTAGCACATTTTTCGTTTTGAGAGAAATGTTCTTTCATTCTTCTTTCTAAATCTGTTGTAATTCCTGTATATAAAGTATTATCTGTACATCTTAATATATATGTAAAATATTTGCTCTCATTCATTTTTATTCCCGTCTTTCTTTTGCATTACAAATTTATAGACATTATTTCTATTTTTAAAATCCTATTTTACGTCCACCTGTTTTTGCCATTAATTTTTCTTCTATTATATCATTTTCAGTTAATGTTTTTAACATTTCCGTGTCTTCTATATCTTCTACATTTCTTGAATGTGATATTAATATATCTTGATACATCTTGTTTACATATCTTGCATTTCCAAATCCTTCTACCTTACTTGATTCTTCTATTATGTACTCTACTTTTTTTATTGCCTCTTCTGTTATTTTAAAACTATCCTTTTCCACTAATTGCTTAAATATATCTAGTAATTCTTGTTTAGTATAATCATCAAATTTTATTGTATATCCAATTCTAGATTTTAAACCAGGATTAAATTTCACAAAGTTCTCCATTTGTTTTTCATATCCAGCAAAAATTACAATTAAATTGTCTCTTTGATCTTCTAATACTCTTAATATTGTTGTCATACAATCATTTGCAAATGATGCATTAGAACCACTATCCACTATTGAATATGCTTCATCTATAAATAAAACTCCTCCAAATGCAGATTTTAATACATTGTATGTTTTTCCGGCAGTTTGTCCAACATATTCTGCAATCAAATCTTTTGCTGAAACTTCTACTAATTTATTCTTTTTAGTATATCCTAAATTATATAATATATCGCTTAATAGTCTTGCAACTGTTGTTTTTCCTGTTCCTGGATTACCTGTAAATACCATATGCAAATTAAATTTAGAAATATCTATATGTGCTTTTTTATTAAATTTTAATAGACTTACCAAATCATTAATTTGTTCTTTTATTTTATTTAATCCAACTAAATTATTCAAATCTGCCAATATATCTGGTAAATCTCTAACATTATATAAATTTGGTATATTTTCTAATTTAAGTACATTATCTGAATTGTTATTATATACACTGTTTTCACTTAATATAATTTTGTTATATAAAACTTTTGCATATTCTGTATTTTTTATTTCACTACTTCCATAACTTAATTTTATATAATTGTATATTTTTTTCTTTATCTCATCATTTAATTCTTCTGTAAGTTCTAATTTATCTATTATTATTTTATATACTTCGTCAATATTTAACTCATCTATATTAAGTTCTACATTAAATAAACTTTCAGATAGTATTGGATATTTATCTAAAATGCTTTTTATTAATTCTTTTTTACCATATATTATCGTACATATTCTAGAATTGTTTTTTATTATTTTTTCTGTTAATAGATTTAATATAATAGCTTGATCTTTATCAGAAGCATAAATTATATTTTGAAAATCCATTATTCGTAAAATTCCATACCTTGGAGAAGTTTTTCCATTTACATTATCCAAAAACATTCTGTTTATTATACTTTTATCTGATATTATTTCATTCATAGAATATTCATAATATTTCATAGTATTTTTCATATAGCAAAAATACCACATATATTCTCCTATTATTTCAGAAATCTTTGTAACAACATCTCTATCTTCAGTATATATAACAATATTAAGTGGTATATATGGTGTTGTTGAAACATAATTATAATTTAAAACATAGTTAAAAATTCTTTTTATCTGTTTCTTAGTTTCTTCATTACATGGCAATTCCTCAACTTTTTCAAAATATCTTTTATTAAAGTACTTACTTCTATTATTCATTCTTTCAGAATTTTTCTTTTTTAAATATTCAGAAAGTGCATTTACTACATCTATTTTCTTTATCTCCATTAAGTATATATAATATACAAGTAGTTCTTTCATACAATCTTCAGAATTTTTAGTATTTTTAATTATTTCTTCTACCTCTGAAATATTAAACTCAGTTTTTCCATTATAATTATTGTTATAATAATCATAGAATTTATTTATGTAATATGTATAATTTCCTATACTTCCTAAATTTAACATATTAACTTTTATAACATTAGTTTCGCTATTAAAATCTTCTACTTTAATAAGTCTATTTTTTAAAATCAATTCTATAATCATTAATACTACTGTACTTACATTTGAAAAATCTACTTCTTCTTTATTATAAATTTCTATATCTTCATTTATTAATGTTTTAATTAGTTTTATTGGATCAATATATAATTTTTCTTCAACACTTATCTTCTTAATAAGATATAATAGATTACTAACTAAATATTTTATACAATATTCTAGTTTACAATTTCTACAAGTTATCTTTGGATCTCCTATGTCTTCTTCAGATACATTCTTTACTATATCTGAGTCCACTTTATAACATGTATTCATTAAATATTCCAAATAATTGTATTCTGTTGACATACAACTTTTTATTGCATTATATTTTATAATATTTCTTTGCTTATCTTGTTCTGTTTGATCATATAATTCTAATAACTTATTTTCCAAATAAAATAGTATTATTTTTAATGTAGGCTTACTTAAATTTAAATATATTTCAAATTCTTTTCTCTTTAATATTTCTTCCATTTTTACCTCCATTCTAACTTTAAGATATATTTAATAAAATTTGTTGTCAATATTTTTTTGATTTTTTTAGATTTATTATGGACTTTTTTTTGCTTTTTGTGTATGATTATATCATATGATTAAATAATAAATTATAGATACATTTTTAGGAGGGTTTAACATATGATAAAAAAATTAATTTTAATTGTACCAATAATCTTTGTAACTTTATTTTTATTGAATTTTAATAATGTTTTCGCAACTGATACTGATATAGATATGAATATTGCTGGAGATGCAGGAACAACTGTTGAAGATTCTCCTGCTGATACAACTACATCTTCTGATGAATCTGAAACTTCTGAAGCAGTTAATAATAATGCATCTACTGATACTGATGTAACAAGTAATGATTATACTCCAGCTACAAATTATTCAGAAACATCATCTGAAAGTTCTGACGGTTTGGATTTTTCAAACATTTTAAATATTTTTCTAATTGTTTTAGGAATTTTACTAGTATTACTTAGTATTGCAATTTTAATCAGATTAAATCATTAAACCAATCAATTTCGATTGGTTTTTTTGTATAGTATGAAATTTCTATACTATACAATTATGGCGAATCTTAGATTTTCTAGCATTTGCTAATGCATAGGAAATTTTATATTCGCTTTTTTGTTATATTTTACATATGCAAAAAAGCTCATTTTTTGCATATTTTTTTTGTTTTTTTTTATACTAATATTGAGGTTTTTTAAACTTCAATTTTTAGCAGGAGGTAATATAATGGCTAACATGGCTAAAAAGATTTCTTTAATTATATTTTCTGCTGTAATTATTATTTTTATAAGTGGTAATGTTTTTGCAGATAACAACATGCTTCAAAAAGCTGCTGAATCTACAAAAAATGGTGTTGGTCATACAGAAAATGTTATACAGGATACTTCTAATGCTGTTCGTGATATGTCAGATAATATAGTTACAAAAACTGAAGAACAATCTAAAGATTTTATGAATGGTGCTAGGGATATGTCACAAGATATTCAAGGTGGAGCTTATAATGCAACAAGAACTGCAACAGATACTGTGACTAGTGCTTTTTCTAATGGTACTGTTTGGTCATGGATAATTGTAGCTGCTATTGTTGCCGCTATTGCTTTTTTAGTTTGGTATCTTGTAAAAAGAAATCATAATGAATAGTAAGATTGGCATTTATGCCAATTTTACTATTTTACTTTTTTTTATTCCATGTTATAATCTTGTTTAAAGATTATACAAAAATGGAGGTTATATTTGTGAATACTAAACTTATTGCAAAAAATCCTACTGCAAGACATAATTATGAAATTATAGATACTATTGAAACAGGTATTGTTTTATCTGGCACAGAAATTAAATCAATAAGACTTGGTAAAATAAATCTAAAAGATAGTTATGCTCAAATAATAGATGGTGAATGTTATGTATATGGTATGCATATAAGTCCATATGAACATGGAAACATTTTTAATAAAGATCCTTTAAGAAAAAGAAAATTATTATTACATAAAAAAGAAATCTTTAAGCTTGTTGGGCAAATCAATCAAAAAGGATATTCTTTAGTTCCTCTTAGTATTTATTTTAAAGGAAGCTTAGTAAAATTAGAACTTGCTATTGCAAAAGGTAAAAAATTATATGACAAACGTGAGGATTTAAAGAAAAAAGATGCAAATAAACAAATTTTGCAAAATCTAAGAGATAGAAATATATAAATTTTAAAAGGGGACGTTTAACGTCCCTATTTTTAATGCTTTTTGTAGCTCACGCACATTGTTTCTTTTTCATTTCCTGTATTTACTCCCACTTGTGGCATTATATTAATTGCTTTTAATTTACATTCTTGAGTAGTTATATCATTATATTTACAACTTCCTACTGAACAATTTATTTTTTGATTACATTCCATTTTACATACCTCCCTATTTTTAGTTTGAACTTTTTTTATCTTTTTATTCTTATTATATATGTTAAAACGCAACAAACGCTTAAGTTAAAACTTAAGCGTTTGCCGTGGTTCTGTTTGTACCTTAAATATAGATTAGCATAAGCAAAACCAAATCATAGGTTTACGAGTTTCTTACAGGCGCTTCATCGCCTTGTTCTTTGGCATTTTCGGCTCTTTAACATCATATCTCTTCATGGAATACAGTCTGTGTGGAACTGCAAACATTAAGAATATTAAAATCACTTCTACGATTCGCATTCCTAGACTACCGTAGTACTCCTCGAAGACATAATAACGTATCAGTCCAGCCAATGTACCAAATGAATATCCTAACATATACGAAAGTAATATGTTGAGGAATGACATTTGTTCATAGTTTTTGCCAAAGGTCATCACTGATAGTATAAGTGCAAGGATTAGTCCTATCAGAGTTATGTCCCTTAAAAAGATTCCCATAGAAGGATCAATCTCTTTTAAGACTTCACTATGTACCAATAGCTCGACCAAATTATCGATGCTATAGAACATATATGTTCCTACTCCCATACAGATTAATGATAACAAAGTTGCTTTGAGTGTTATATGCTTTTCTCTCCGCATATCTTTTCCTCCCTATTTTATGTATTTGTTTACGATGCATATAATATTTTATCACCACTTTACATAATTTTCAATACTAATTGTCTTTTTAGGACATTATAATTTTTAATATTAGATATTAACACATCTAATATTTGTGCATATATTATTATATATATTCTAAAGATTGCTTTTATAATAGTTTGCAATTCTTGAATGGAGGTTTTTTATGGATTACGAAATTATGATGAATAATAATTTAAAAATAGGTATGGAAGCTCCAGATTTTGAAGCATTATCTACTATGCGGAAATATTAAACTTTCTGATTATAAAGGTAAATGGCTTGTATTCTTTTCTCATCCTGGTGATTTTATGCCTGTTTGTACTACAGAAATAATTGGATTTGCAAAGGCATATACATATTTTAAGAAAATAAATACGGAACTTTTAGGGATTAGCATAGATAGTCTAAATTCTCATTTGGCATGGCTTTATGATATTTATTTAAAAACTGGTCTTATTGTTAATTTTCCAATAATTGCGGACAGCACAGGAACTTTAGCTAGAAAATATGGCATGATTTCAAACGATGTTAGTAATTCTGAAACTGTTAGAAATGTTTTTATAATTGATGATACAGGAATTATTAGAACTATTTTAGTTTATCCAATGAATATTGGAAGGTATATTCCAGAGATTCTAAGAACTGTAACTGCATTACAATATTCACAAAAAACATCTTGTATGACTCCTGCCAACTGGATTCCTGGTAATCCAATGATAGTTCCTCCTCCTAGAACTTTTGAAGAACTACAAAAAAGAAATGAAAATATAGATAAGAACAGGAACGGAATGTCTTGGTATTTAAGTTTTAGAAATGTTGATAATACTCCAAAATTAGATAAAGGTAAATAATTAAGACACCAATTTTTCTCTTTAATATTCCTCAATTGAACATGATTAAGTATTTTCATGCTATTATAGTACTTTATTTTTTACCAATAACACCAAGTAAAATTTTAATAAAATGGCATATTAAAGGACACAGCAAAATTTACTGTGTCCACTGGGGCTTAATGTCAAATTTTAAATTTATAAAGGTACATATATGTAGTAAGTGCAAGTTCTCCCTGCTCTTACCCACTTTTTAGCAACTTCCTCATAATAATTGTCTTCATTAAACCATTCCTTAAATTCTCTCATATCCTTAATTCCAAGGAAATGAAGTTTTTCGGACAATGTAGTTTCAGTCCTTAAACATGCAATCTTAATTCGCTTAAAATCGCATGTCATGTTATAAACTTCAGGATTCTTTTCGAATAAATATCTCCATTTTCTAAGTGTAGATATAAATTCAAACACACGGTAATCGGCTAATTCATCGTATGGTGTCCATACTTCATTAGGTGTACCGACAATAAGAAATCGTTTAAGGTCTTTGGCCTCTTTTTGCAAATTTTTATCATCTAACTGCAGTGCAGTTTTATTTAAAGCCATTACTATGTCTGGATTAATAGTGACTTCACATGAAACATTTGCTAAGCCTGGATATATGAGATATTCGCTTTTCAAATAAATTCTCCTTAATGTAGAAAGCATTAAAAAAAGAGTTTCTTTTAAATTTTCATCTTTCAAAGATTCAGATTTATTTTGATTGAATTTCAAAAGTTCCTTATCTGATTTTACATCTTTTAATGCCTTCTTTATTTCTGCATTTCTTGTAAACTCATATCTCCGTTGAAGCTCCTTTTCCATCACTTGGACATAATTCCAAATGTGCTGTGGTATAATCATATCTTTTCCTCCTATTTTTATTGATACAGCCCCACAATATCAATGCTTGCAAATATTATTATACTATATATAGATATTTTTTTCAATCTTTGTAACTGCTTATGCTTTTTGCTATATGTAGGTTAGTCAATCATATGTCACACTTTTTTGAAAAATATATACTTTGAGTACTCTATATTGTTATAACCGATT
>CALXVT010000028.1 GCA_944392175.1 uncultured Clostridia bacterium | reverse complement strand
TCAATTAAAGTAACTCTTTTTAAATCTTTTTGTTTTAACATTAAATATTCCACCTTCCTATTTTGTCTATATTTTCTTTTTTTATACATCTAGGGTGAAATATTCGTTTCTAAACTTTTAAGGTGATTTTATCATAAATTAAATACAATAATATATCTAGTCCCTTCATTTCTGCATTAATTTAAGGTATAATAATAAATGTATATAGAAAGGAAATCAAAATGTTAGAAGGATTAAAAGAATGTAAGTTATGTCCACATAACTGTAAAATAAATAGATTAGAAGGAAAAATAGGAAGATGTAAAGCAACTGATAAATTAAAAATAGCATTAGTATCTTTACATCATTTTGAAGAACCTTGTATTAGTGGAACAAATGGTTCAGGAACAATATTTTTTTCAAATTGTAATTTTAATTGTGTGTTTTGCCAAAACTATGAAATAAGTCAAGAGGGATTTGGAAAAGAAATAAGTATAGATTGTTTAGCTGAAAAAATGATAGAACAACAAGAAAAAGGTGCACATAATATAAATTTAGTAACACCGGTAATGTATGTTTATCATATTATAGAAGCAATAAAAATAGCTAGAAAAAATGGATTAGAAATACCTATAATATATAATTCAAATGGTTATGAAAATCTAGAAACATTAAAAATGTTAGAAGGATATATTGATGTATATCTACCAGATTTTAAATATGCGGATAATGAGTTAGCACAAAAATATTCAAAAATAAATAATTATTTCGAAATAACATCTAATGCAATAAAAGAAATGTATAGACAGGTTGGAGCTCCAAAATTAGATGAAAATGGAATAATTCAAAAAGGTGTAATTATAAGACATCTTGTTTTACCAGAAGCAATAGAAAATAGCAAAAAAGTGCTAAAATGGATTATAAATAATATTGGAAAAGATGTATATATAAGTATTATGGCACAATATTTTCCTACTTATAAAGCTAAAAATATGGATAAAATAAATAGAAAACTTACCAAAGAAGAATTCAAAGAAATAGAGGAGTATATGTATGAATTAGAAATAGAAAATGGTTATATACAAGAATTAGGTGAGCATGAAGAAGAATATGTTCCGGAATGGGGAAAAGGACTATAATATGTTAATATAGGAGAATTCTTAAGAGGATTCTCTTTAAATTTACTTAAAACTCTAATAAGAATAGTTTGACTAAAACAATTATATAATATAAAATAGTATAGATATTTTAGGAAAAGCTAGAAGTTTAATTTATATTAATTAAACTTTAGAGGTATACGGAGGTATTAATATGAAAGTTACATATAAAGACAAAGTATTAGAAATTAATGAACCACAAATGGTTAAAGATTTATTTAAAGAAGAATGTGAAAATATAAATATAATTGCTTGTAAATGCAATAATCAAATTCAATCACTTAATCATATTATTAAAGAGGATACAAATGTGGAATTTATAGATACCAAAGATAAAGACGGTCAAAAAATATATATTAGAGGCTTAACATATGTTATGGCAAAAGCTTTGTCTGAAACATATCCAAAGGCACTATTAACAGTTGATTATCAACTTTCAAATTCAATGTTTTTTGAAATTGATAATATGAAAATAACTGAAGAAATGATACAAAAAATAAGTGAAAGAATGAATGAAATAATAAAACAAGATTTACCAATACGTAAAGTTGTAATGACAAAAGAAGAAGCAAATAACTTTTATGAGGTAAATAAAACTTTAAAAGGAATTTTACAAAAAGATATAGAAAAAAGAGATCATGTAACATTATATTATTGTGAAGATTATTATAACTATTTTTATGGAGTAATGCCAATTTCTACTAAATATCTTAACATATATAAATTAGAAAAATATGAGCATGGTTTTTTAATAAGATATCCAAATAGAAAAGATACTACAAAACTTCAACCATTTGTAGACAACAAAAAACTTTTATCAGCACTTCAAGATTATGAAAATATTCACAGATTATTAGATATAAATACATTATATAAATTAAATACTAAGGTAAAAAATGGAGAAGCAAAACATATTGTTTTATTAGATGAAGCTTTACATGAAAAGAAAATTTCACAAATTGCAGATAAAATACATGAAAATAGAAATGTAAAAGTTGTACTAATTGCAGGCCCATCTTCATCAGGTAAAACAACATTTGCACAAAGATTGGGATTACAGCTAGAATTAAATGGATTAAGACCTGTTACAATATCAGTTGATAATTATTTTGTAGAAAGAGAACAAACACCAAAAGATGAAAATGGAGAATATGATTTTGAAGATATAAATGCAATAGATATGAAATTATTTAATGAACAACTTATAGCTTTATTAAATGGTGAAGAAGTAGAAACACCAACATTTAATTTTCATACTGGACATAAAGAATATAATGGAAACAAAATGAAGTTAAATAAAAATGATGTTTTAGTAATTGAAGGAATACATTGTTTAAATGACAAATTAACAGAACAAATTCCTAAAGAAAACAAATTTAAGATTTATATAAGTGCATTAAATGTATTAAATATAGATTATTTTAATAGAATTTCTACTACAGATTCTAGATTATTAAGAAGAATTGTAAGAGATTATCAATTTAGAGGATATTCTGCACTACATACTTTAAGGATGTGGCCATCAGTAAATAGAGGTGAAGAAAAAAATATATTCCCATATCAAGAAGAGGCAAATGTTATGTTTAATACTTCATTAATCTATGAGATATCAGTATTAAAGCCAATGGTATTACCACTATTAGAAGAAATCGATAATACTGTACCAGAGTATTCAGAAGCTAGAAGATTATGTGATATTTTACAATACTTTGAAGATATACCAGCAGAATTAGTACCTACAAATTCTTTATTAAGAGAATTTTTAGGTAAAGGTGATTTTAAATATTAAGGAGGTATGCATAATAAATACTATTATGCAAAAAAGAATGTTAGAAAATAGTAAATTTACAGAAATAGATGAAGAATTTGTTTGCGAACATTGTGGAAGATTAGTACCAAAACTTGAGTATTCATGCAGAAATCATTGTCCATATTGTTTGTACTCTAAACATGTTGATATAAATCCTGGTGATAGAGCAGAAGAATGCCATGGAGTTTTAAAACCAATAGGAATAGAAATGAATAGTAAAAAAGGATACGTAATAGTTTTTAAATGTGAGAAATGTGGAGCAATAAGAAAAAATAAAGCTGCTAAAGATGATAATATGGACTTAATAATAAAATTAAGCAGTAATCCTATATAAATTGATTTGACTATTTCCTAAAATAAAATATAATACAAATTGTAGATTTTATAAATTGAATTAAAGTCCATATGATTAGTTTTACAATCTATTGGCAGAAGGAGACGACATGGAAGAGTTAAAATTTAAAGTAGGCAATGTAGAGTATATTTTAAGTGAAGAAAAATCACTTGGTGAAGGAATCTATTACTTAAAAGTTAATGATCGGCATCCAATTACAATTACAATAATGAAAGTTATTGTAGAATGTCCGGATGGAAGTAAAGAAGAAGAGTTCACATATGATCCTGAAAATGTAAGTGGAGCAATAAATATTGCTGTTTGTAATGTTGCAATAAGGTTTTTAAGAAAAATTGCTTAAAATAAATATTAACTTACTTAAAAACTGTGGGTAAAAGGCTATCTCTATAAGAGGTGGTCTTTTTATTTATATAATGGCCAAATATTTTGCTATTTACATGAAATGTGGTGTAATAGATATGATAACTAATTTTGGCCAAAAGTCCATCGATAATCAATGTAGTCGGTGGCAGAAAGGAGACTAAAACCTTAGCAGGCAGACACCGTAAAAAGTGTCTGCCTGTTGGCATTTTATATAATAAGGATTTTTAGGACCGTTCCATAATACTTATATTTCTCTATTTAAATTTCCATTTGTATATATAGAACCTTCTAATCTATTTCCTTTTGAAACAGTATCGATTACCTTATTAATTTCATCAATATTTTCATCTAAAATATTAAGTCTACAAGATTTGATATTAAAATCTTTTGTTTCAATTGATGTTATTCTACTGTTAAAAACAGTTGTAACAGTTTGGATGTTATCAGGGATAAATCTAAATTCAAAACCTAATCTGTCAACTAAAGTATATTTTTTAGAAGTATCAAAACATTTTTTATCACAATTTGGATAACATTTATTAGATTTTCCTAAAAAACAGTAATTTGTATTCATTACAGGAAGCTTTCCATATGTAAAAACTTCTAATTTATCACCATAAGACTTACAAAGTGATGAAATATTAGATTTATTTAATTCTGGTGAAATACTAATCAAATCTATACCATAATCTAATAATTCTTTTATAGTATTTTCATTAAATACATTAAGTGTATAATTTGCAATAAGTTTTAATTTATCACCATATTGTTTATTTATAAATTTAAGATATTCAACATTTCCAATATTAGAAAATACAATACCTTTAACATCAAAATTTTCTATGGCAGATCTTAAATAATTTGCTAGTAAATTTTTGTAATTGCCACGAATTATAATTGGCATATATACATAAATATCAGATTTTTTAGAAATAATATTAATTATATCAAAATATTTATTATTGTAAAAATATCTTAAAGGAATATATGCTTTATTAAAATTCTTAAGTCTTGTATAATCTAGATTTTCATCTAATATATTAAAACAAATAGAAATATCTTTCTTATCAATTTGTGGTGCAATAACTTCAGTTGGAGAATAATTTATATCTAAATTTCTTTTAAATTTTTTCATAGCAATTGTTTCTATATTGCCTAAAGCCTGTCTTCTAAGTTCATTTATAATACTAATATTAGGTATAAATAAGTTAGAATCCATTTGCACATTAATATCATTAAATTCAAATTGTGTGTTAGATGTCTTCTTTAGTTGAGTAATTATTCTATCTATATCTAACGGTTTATTAATTGCTTGAACAGGCATACTTTCTGATTTCTCTGTTACAGTAATATTGTTATAAATACTATTATTACAATTAATTGTAGAAACTTTTAATATAATTGGTTCGCCTTCTTTAATAGTTATATTTGCATTTAAATTTATTTTTATGTTTTCAGTATTTGTAAAAGAAGAATTTGCATTACTAGATAAACTTTTACTAGTTAATTTATATATTTTAGAACCAATTGAGATTTTACCTTTCATTCTACCAATAGTTACTTTTTCATCCTTATCTGCAGAAGCAATATTTAATCCATCTTTCATTAACTCTGATATAGTATATTTTTTATGATCATTGTCAAATGAAACAATATCACCAACCGATATTTTATTTTTTAAAGTAAAAGAAACGTGTCCTTTATAAGGAGAATAATTAGATATATTACCTATATATATTCCGGCATTATTAGGTTTTTCTGGATATACAAAATCAGTATTAGGAGAATTTTTCAAGTGACCAGAAGAAAATCCGCCTCTATTAAATACTTGAAGTAAATCATCTATATCTTTTTGATCTATTTCATATTCTTCTTTATTCATACATTTATCAATATATTTACGATATATCCTTGTAACTGTAGCAACATATTCTGGCTTTTTCATTCTTCCTTCTATTTTAAAACAAGTTACTCCAGCATCTATTAAATTAGGAATAAACTCTAATCCACACAAGTCTTTAGGACTCATTAAATATTTAAAAGAAGAATCTATGTCTTTAACTTTATAAGGTAGTCTACATGGCTGTGCACATTTACCTCTATTTCCTGAACGACCGCCAATCATGCTAGACATTAGGCATTGACCAGAATAAGAAAGGCACAAAGCTCCATGAATAAATACTTCAGTTTCTATATTTGTTTTATGACATATATCATATATTTCTGGAATAGGTAATTCTCTAGAAAGAACAGCTCTTTTAAAACCAAATTTTTCTAAAGTTTGTACACACTCTAAATTATGAATAGTCATTTGAGTACTTCCGTGAATATCAAGATCAGGGAAATTTTTAATTAAATAACGTGCAAGACCAAAGTCTTGAACTATAATTGCATCTATTCCGCAATTATATGCATGCTCTGCAAGTTTTACAGCATCTTCAAATTCGTTATCTGTAATTAATGTGTTTAAAGTTAAATGTGTTTTTACATTTCTTAGTTTTGCGTAATTAATTGCCATTTCTAAAGCTTCATTATCAAAGTTGTTAGCAAAAGCACGAGCACTGAAAGAACTGGCTCCAAAATATATGCTATCTGCACCATTTTGAACAGCAGCTTTTAAACAATCAAAATCTCCAGCAGGAGCAAGTAGTTCCAAAAAAATCACCTCTTTAATTCAATATGCATACATTGTAACACAAAAAATAAAAATAGCATAATATATTGTATAAAACTGCTAAAATTAAGGAGGGAAAAATATGCAAGAAGAAAGAGGCATGAATTGTGGATGCAATAATGGTGGATTATTTGGAAATATGTTTTGCGGATGTGGCAATAGTGAAATATTATTTTTTATAATAATATTTTTACTATTATTCACTAATTTTGGTTGCTGTGGAGACTGCAGATAACATCAAATATTACATCACAAAATTCCCCTATTTTTAGATTTTTTAAATAGGGGAAAAATACTTGTAAAAAAAATATACTTAGTGTAAAATATGGAAATGAAGAGATTATATTAGGAGGAATTTAAATTGAGACTATTAGATATGAACAGTCAAGAAGATAGAGCTAAGTATAAAAAATTTTTAGAAGGACATGAAAGATGCAATTTTCAACAATCATTAGAATGGGGAAAAGTAAAGAATTTTTGGAAGAACGAAGTTATATTAGCAGAAGATGAGAACGGAAATATAATTGGTTCTTTAAGTGTATTGTTAAGAAAGATTCCTATATTTGGATATTTAATGTATTCATCTAGGGGACCTATTTGTGATATACATGATGAAGCTGTTTTAAGACAATTAACAGATGGAGCAAAAGAACTAGCTAAAAAATATCATGCAATGGTACTAAAAATAGAGCCAGATATAAAAAGTGATGATAAAGAATTTAGAGACTTAGTTTTAAAATTAGGCTATAAAATAAAAGATGATGCAAAAGATTTTAGAGATGAAATTCAACCAAGATATGTATTTAGATTAGATATAAAAGGAAAAACAGAAGATGAAATATTTAAAAATTTTCATTCTAAAACAAGATATAATGTTAGACTAGCTGGAAGAAAAGGTGTTACTGTAAAAGATGGAACAAAAGAAGATTTAAAAGATTTTCATAGAATTATGATAGAAACAGGAAAAAGAGATGGTTTTATGATAAGACCATTGGAATATTTTGAACAAATGTATGATGCACTAGCACCAGAGCATATGAAAGTTTTAATGGCATATTATGATGGCAAACCAATTTCAGGAGTTATTCCAATTATGTATGGAAATAAAACTTGGTATTTGTATGGAGCAAGTAGCAATGAACATAGAAATTTAATGCCAAACTATTTATTACAATGGGAAATGATTAAACTTGCAATTTCTAGAGGTGATGATATTTATGATTTAAGAGGTGTATCTGGAGTTGTAGATAAAAATCATCCTCAATATGGATTATACAGATTTAAACAAGGATTTGGAGCAGAATTCACAGAATTTATAGGTGAAGTTCACATGGATTACGCACCAATTAGATATGGATTATATAGAGTTTCAGAAAAAATCTTTAAAAGATTAAGAACTTTAATAAGAAATAAGAGTAAACGTCAAAACAAAAAGAAAGCAAAAAATAAAGGAGAATAAATTGGGTGTCTTAATAATAGAAAAAGATAATTTAAAGCATAATATTAGACAAATAAAAGAATATGCTAAAAAAAATGGTAATCCAAGAATTATAGCAATAGTAAAATCTAATGGTTATGGATTGGGCTTAAAAGAATATTCAGAATTTTTAATAGATAATGGGATAGATTTTTTAGCAGTTGCAAATTGTAAAGAAGCGGTTGAGCTTAGAAAGTTTGGAATAAAAGAAGATATATTAATGATGTCTTCTACTGCAATTAAAGAAGAACTAAAAGAGATGATAGAAAATAATATTACTATAGCGATAGGTTCAAAAGAAGCAAAAGAAAATTTAATAGAAATTATAAAGGAAACAAACATAAAACCAAAAGTCCATATAAAAATTGATACAGGTTTTGGAAGATACGGATATTTATCTTCAGACAAGGAAACAATATTACAAGAAATAAAAGAATTAGAAAAATATGCGAATATCGAAGGAATATTTTCTCATTTTTCTATGTCTTTTTATAAAGAAAAATGGACAAGCATACAATTTAATAGATTTAATGAGATATTAAATTATTTAAAAGAAAATAATATTAATATAAAAATTAATCATATTAGTAATTCTTCTTCCTTTATAAATTTTCCTGAAATGAATTTAAATGCAGTTAGGATTGGTTCTGCATTTTTAGGAAGAATAGCTGTTGGAAATAAATTGGGCTTAAGAAAAATAGGATATTTAGAAGGTGAAATTGCTGAAATAAAAACATTACCTAAAGGTTGGAATATAGGATATTCTAATACATATACTACTAAGAGAGAAACAAGAATAGCTATAGTTAATACTGGTTATGCAGAAGGATTTCATATGAAGTTGGAAAGGGATATGTTGTCTTTTAGTAATAAGTTAAGATATGCAATTCAAGATATAAAAAAGATTTTTAAAAATACAAAATTATATGTCGAAATTAATAATAAAAAATATTATATTTTAGGAAGAATTGGAATGTATCATGTAACAGTAGATATTACAAAAGAAGAATTTAAAATAGGGCAAAAAGTAAAAATGAATGCAAATCCGTTATATGTTGATTCTTCAGTTAGGAGGGTATATAGATAATGGAAAAGGTAAAAAAGAATGGATTTTTTAGAAAATTAAAAAATAGTATTTTTAATTTTGATTCTTATCAAGAATTTGCAACTGAAACTTGGGGAGCTGGAATACTATATTTTCTAAAACTTATTTTATTAATTACATTGATATTATCAATAGCAATTTCAGTTATACAAGTAACCATAACAATCCCTGATTTATTTAATTATATAAGAAATGACCTTCCACAATTTACCTATTCTGATGGAATATTAAAAGCAGAAAATGATAACAAAGTATTAATAGATAATGATGGACAATTAATTATTGTTGATACTGGTGATGTGCCAGAAGAAAAGATAAATGAATATAAAGATAAGATTAATTTATATTCAATCGGAATTTTAGTATTAAAAGATAAAATTTATTTAAAATCACCAGTTAATACATCTGGAATAGAAGAAATATCAATATCATCAATAGCAGATAGTTATGGTATTAATACTTTTTCAAAAGATGAATTGGTAAATCAAATAAATAATATAAATATGATTCCTTTGTTTATTAGTTTATTCTTTGCTATATTTATTATAGGATTTATATTAATTTCAATATACTTAATATTGGATATAATTATTTTGTCATTATTAGTAAATATATTTGCTATGATTTTAGGTATAAGAATGAGAGCAAGTGCATGCTTTAATATTGCAGTACATGCTATTTCGTTATCATTAATTTTATTACTTATATATCAAATTGTATTATTAACTATAGGATTTGAAATAAAATATTTTTCAATAATGTACAGAGGAATTTCTTATATTTATGCATTTACTGCGTTAATATTAATACGTTCTAGTTTAATTAAGCAAAAAATGGAATTGACAGCAATTATACAAAAACAAAAAGAAATTAAGGCAGATATGGAAAGACAAGAACAGGAGAAAAAAGAAAAAGAGGAAAACGAGAAAAAAGAAAATAAAAAAGATGATAAAAAGACTAATGATGAAAAAAATGAGGATGAGAAACATGTAGGAAATGAAGCTAATGGAGAAGTATAGATAAGGAGGAAAACAATATAAATGAACAATCCAGAAAACAAAAATGATAATAAGAAAAAACAAAAAGAACAAAAAAAGTTTTGGGTTTCATCAATCATCTTAATTATTTTAATTGTACTTTTATCAGTGGTAACAATTTTTGTGTATAACAAAAAGGGAGATGAGCAAAATGATCTTATACTTCCATATACAGAATTAATTAGTGATATTAATAATGATACTGTTGAAAAGATAGAAATGACAACAGGAAGTACAACTGTTAAAGTTAAATTAAAAGATGAAGAAGAAGAGAAAACAACAATAGTTCCAAGTTTGCAAGCTTTTACAGAATACATGCAAACAAAGGTAGAAGAAGGTAGCAAAATCGAATTAATTCAAAAAGAACCTAATGTATTACTTAGAATTGGAGATGCTTTATTTACTTTATTACCAACACTATTATTAGTAGCATTATTTATAATGTTATTTAAAATGCAAGGTTTAGGAGATAAAGGAAAAGTATATGATAGCGAAGAAAGGGATACTAACACTACTTTTGATGATGTGGCAGGATTAGATGAAGAAAAAGAAGAAATGGTAGAGATAGTAAACTTTTTAAAGAAACCAGAAGAATTCTACAAAATGGGAGCAAAAGTTCCTAGAGGAGTTTTATTATGTGGAAAACCTGGAACAGGTAAAACTTTAATAGCCAAAGCTATAGCAGGAGAAGCAAATGTACCATTTATTTCAATGAGTGGTTCTGAATTTATAGAGATGTTTGCAGGGCTAGGAGCATCAAGAGTTAGAAAATTATTTGAAAAAGCAAGAAAGCTTGCACCTTGTATAGTTTTTATTGATGAAATAGATGCAATTGGAGCAAGAAGAACAAATGCAAGTGGAGCAGAATCAGAAAACAATCAAACATTAAACCAATTACTTGTAGAAATGGATGGTTTTGAATCTGATGAAACTATTATTGTTTTAGCTGCGACAAATAGACCAGAAATGTTAGATCAAGCATTGCTAAGACCAGGAAGATTTGATAGACAAATCATTATTAATTCACCAGATCAAAAAGGAAGAGAAGAAATACTTAAAATCCATAGTAAAGGCAAAAAAATAGATGAAGATATAGATTTTAAAGATATTGCAGAAGATACTGCGGGATTTACAGGTGCAGAACTTGCGAATATTTTAAATGAAGCAGCAATTATTGCAACAACTAATAAACATAAAACAATAAATAAAGATGATATAGAAGAGGCTATAAAGAAAGTTACTGTAGGTCTTGAAAAACATAGTAGAGTTATATCTGATAAAGATAAAAAATTAACAGCATATCATGAAGCAGGACATGCTGTAGTAAGTAGATACTTAGAAACACAAAATGATATAAAAGAAGTTTCTATTATACCAAGAGGTGTTGCTGGTGGATATACTATGTACAAGAATAATGAAGATAAATACTATATTTCTAAAACAGAAATGGAAGAAAAACTTATAGCATTACTTGGTGGAAGAGCAGCAGAAAAATTAGTATTAGATGATATATCTACAGGAGCAAGTAATGACCTAGAAGTTGCAACAAATATTGCAAGAGATATGATTACTGTATATGGAATGAGTGATACGATAGGACCAATATCATTAAAAGATTCAGAAAATCCAAATCAAATGATTTTATATGGAGAAAAAATGCAAGATGCAATAGGTGCAGAAATAAAAATATTAATAGATACAGCATATAGAAATGCACAAAAATTATTAATTGAACATAGAGATAAATTAGATGCAGTTGCAAATGTATTACTACAAAAAGAAAAAATAACAGAAAAAGAATTTTATGAAATATTTAATGATTAGAAAAAATAATCTTTCACTATAGGAATCAAGGTGCGATTCTAAAATAAAGCTGGAGTTATGAAACTCCAGCTTTAAAATTTAACATCTTCAAGTTTAATTTCTTTTCCATTTAAATAATTTAAAATCCCAGCATCTGAAGTAAAATTAAATTTTATGTAATAACTACATAATAATTGTGTTTTCTGATTAAATTTTTTATTTATTTGATTATTACCATATTTTCCATCACCAATTATTGGATGGCCAATATATGCTAAATGTGCTCTAATCTGGTGAGTTCTACCAGTTTGTAAATTAATATCTAAAATAGATGTATTTTCATCTTTATTAAATTTTAAAACTTTATATGATGTAATAATTTTTCTATATCCTGTTTTTGGTTTATCAGAAATATATACAATTGATTTTTTATTATCTTTAAATAAATAATGAATTAAAGTATCATTATTTTTTTCCATTTTTCCAAATACTTTAGTAATATAATGTTTTTCTATCTCATGATTTTTGAACTTTTCTGTTAAAATATTATTCACATCATCAGATTTAGAAAAAATAACTAATCCTGATGTATTTCTATCAAGTCTATGACAAGGCATAAAAATAGGATTTAAATTTTTATTTACATATGTTGTTAAAGAATCTACGCCAGTAACTTCTATATCTTTGGGTTTATTAAATATTATAATATTATCATCTTCATAAACTATAGGAATATTGTAAACTTTATATAACAAATCATCAATAATATATATTTTTACCATATCTTTTTCGTGAACAATGCAATCTTTGGAAATACGTTTGTCATTGATTAAGATATCCTTTTTCTTTAAAGCTTTTACAAATGTTCCATATTTTAAACCTGGATATGTTTCTAATAATAATTTACTTAGTTTTTTATTATCATACTTTTTATTAACAATTAATTCTTTCATAATAACATTATTATAAAAGGTTTTGAGTATAATTTCAAGATTAATAAGTATCAAAAAAGGAATAGCATTGCTATTCCTTTTTTGGCATTTTTCTTTTGTTTTGAGACCGACGCACTGTAACAAAATCAGAATTTTTCTTTTTTTTTTTTTCCATTATATGCTCTGGATTTTTCACTAGAAAGATAAATTTGTTTTGAGCCAGTCTCTAAAAATTGTAAATACCAAACTTTACGAATGAGTTTGGTTCGGACAATTGTTCCATTAAGGTCCAATTCCATATTCTTAGAATAATGTGGAATAGAAACAATATATCCATAAGGTGCATTTTGATTAGGATACCTAGTAAATATGCACCATTTATCATTTTTAGTAACAGGTCTTATATTTAAATCTTCTCTTGTATATATTTTTTTGTGCTTTTTTGGCGTAGTCAAGTGTGACTTGTTTTTCCGTTTCATATGCACTCCTCCTATTAATTTATACTTATAAGAATAACACGCTTGGCCTGAAAAGTAAAGGAATTATTGACTTTTAACAAATTAATGATATATCATAAGAATAATTATTATAAGGAAGGTTTAATATGAAAAAATATATAGAGCAAGTCAAAAGAATTACTATTGTTGGTGGCCCGGGAACAGGAAAAACTACTCTTGCAAAAAAGTTAGGAAAAATATTTGATTTACCAGTTATTCACATAGATGCGATAAATTATAAACCTAATTGGGAAGAAATAGGAAGAGAAAATAGAGACAAATTAATATTAGAGAAAATTAAAGATGAAGAATGGATTATAGATGGAAATTATTCAGCAACATTGAAAGAACGAATTGAAAAATCAGATTTAATAATATGGCTAGATTATTCTAGTTTTGATATTATTAAAGGAGTTTTTAGTAGATATATAAAGAATTTTCACAAAGAAAAACAAGAGATCCCTGGATGTAAAGAAAGAATCGACTGGAAATTTTTTAAGTATGTAATTACTTATAGAAAAAGAGCCAGAAAGAAAATTGTGGAAAAAATAAAAAATACATCAAAAGATAAAGTTTGTATATTTAAGAATAGATCAGAATTAGATAGATGGGTAGAAAATATAGCATATAACTATAAAAATCCTGAAATAATAGAGTCAAAGCCTTGACAAACCTTTGTCAAGCATGTTAAAATAATTACCTGTAAGCCGCCTGAGTCGGGTAACTAAATGTTAGTAAAACTAACTACCTTGTATTTATGCTTAGCGAGTATACAAAAATAGGGAGGTGCATTTTAGAATGTACGCAATAATTGAAAGTTGTGGAAAACAATACAAAGTAGCAGAAGGAGATGTAGTATTCTTCGAAAAATTAGATGCAGAAGAAGGTAAAAAAGTTACATTTGATAAAGTAATCCTTGTATCTGAAGATGGAAAAGTAGAAGTAGGAACTCCTAATGTTAAAGGTGTAAAAGTAGAAGGAAAAGTAGTTTGCCACGGAAAAGGAAAGAAAATTCGTGTTTACAAATATAAGGCAAAGAAAAACTACAGAAGAACACAAGGACACAGACAACCATATACAAAGGTTGAAATAACAGCAATTAAAAAAGCAGCTGCAAAAGCTAAAGCAGAAGCTTAATATATAAAGAGAAAAATAATTCACGAAAGGAGTGAAAATAGATGGCACATAAAAAAGGTCAAGGTAGTGTTAAGAACGGAAGAGACAGTGAGTCAAAGCGTTTAGGTGTCAAAAAGACAGATGGACAATTCGTTTTAGCTGGAAATATCCTAATTAGACAAAGAGGAACAAAATATCGTCCAGGTAAAAATGTAGGAATTGGTAGTGATGATACATTATATGCATTAGTAAACGGAATTGTAAAATTTGAAAGAGTAGGAAAAGACAAAAAACAAGTAAGTGTTTATGAAGAAACAGGAGCTAATGCGTAAATACTAAAAGACAAGCTGAAAAGCTTGTCTTTTTTGATGTATGTATAGTATAATATAGCAAACATAAACGTGAATGGAGATGGCGATATGGCAGATAAAAAGAGAACACTAACAGGAGATAGACCTACAGGAAGATTACATATAGGTCATTATTTTGGATCATTACAAAACAGAGTAAAAATGCAAGAAGATGATTCATTAGAAAGATTTGTAATGATTGCAGATGTGCAAGCATTAACAGATAATTTTAATAATCCACAAAAAGTAAGAGATAATGTTTATCAAGTATTATTAGACTATTTATCAGTTGGAATAGATCCAAATAAAACAACAATATTTTTACAATCTATGATACCAGAACTTGCAGAACTTACAGTTTATTATTCTAATTTAGTAACAATTGCAAGATTAGAAAGAAATCCAACAGTTAAAACAGAAATAGCTCAAAAAAAGGAACTTTTTGGAGAAAGTGTTACATATGGATTTATTGGTTATCCAGTAAGTCAAGCATCAGATATAACAGCATTCGAAGGAGAGCTAGTACCAGTTGGAGAAGATCAATTACCATTAATAGAACAATGTAGAGAAATCGTAAGAAAATTTAATAGCATTTATGGTGAAACTTTAAAAGAGCCAAAAGCAGTACTAAGTTCTAATAAAAGGATAAAAGGTTTAGATGGTAATGACAAAATGGGTAAATCTTTAGGAAATGCAATTTATTTGTCAGATTCTGAAGAAGAGATAACTAAAAAAGTAATGGGAGCAGTAACAGACCCAGGAAGAATAAAAAAAGATGATTTAGGAAATCCTGATATATGTATGGTTGCGTATTATCACAATTTATTTACTAAACCAGAGGATGTAAAAAAAGTATGCGAAGAATGTAGAGCAGGTCAAAGAGGTTGTGTGACTTGTAAAAGAGAACTTGCTAAAAATATTATAGAAAAATTAAGACCAATAAGAGAAAAAAGAAAATATTATGAAGAAAGACCAGAATTATTAGAAAAAATCTTAAAAGAAGGAACAGAAAAAGCAAGAAAAATTGCAAAAGAAACAATGAAAAAAGTAAAAGAAGCGATGAAACTTAATTATTTTGAATAAAGGAGAATAAAATGTATACAGATTATACAAAAATTATTGCCAAATCTGGAGATGGCGGAAATGGAGCAATTTCATTTAGAAGAGAAAAATATGTAGCTGCCGGAGGACCAGATGGTGGAGATGGTGGAAAAGGTGGAGATATTTATTTTGTAGTGGATAAAGACTCAAATACCTTAATTAATTTTAGATATAATAAAAAATTTAAAGCTGAAAATGGAAAAAATGGTAGTGGTGCAAGATGCAATGGTAAAAAAGGAGAAGATTTATATATAAAAGTTCCAATAGGTACTGTTGTAAGAGATGCTGAAACTGGTGAAATAGTTGCAGACTTATCAGAAGAAGATGCAAAAGAATTAGTTTTGCCAGGTGGAAGAGGAGGAAAAGGAAATACACATTTTGCTACGTCTACACGTCAAGCGCCTAGATTTGCACAAACAGGTGAAAAAGGAATAGAAAAAACATTAATACTAGAATTAAAATCTTTAGCAGATGTTGGACTAGTAGGATTTCCTAATGCAGGAAAATCAACATTTTTATCAGTTGTAACAGATGCTAAACCTAAAATTGCAGATTATCCATTTACAACATTAAATCCAAACTTAGGTGTTGTAAAAACAGAAAATGGAGAAAGTTTTGTAATTGCAGATATACCAGGACTAATTGAAGGAGCAAGTGAAGGTGTAGGACTTGGAATACAATTCTTAAGACATATAGAAAGAACAAGATTAATATTACATCTTATAGATGTATCAGGTTTTCAAGGAAGAGATCCAGTAAAAGATTTTTATGATATTAATAATGAACTTAAAAATTATAGTGAAAAATTAACAAAGAAAAAACAAATTATAGTTGCAACAAAATTAGATGTTGCACAAGATGATACATTATATAAAAAATTAGAAGAAGTTGCTAAAAAAGAAAATTTAGAGATTTTTAAAATTTCTTCTATTACTAGACAAGGTTTAAAAGAATTATTAATAAGAGTAGAAGAACTATTAAAAGAAATTCCTAAAGAAAACTTAATCGAACCAGGAACTAGAAAAGTATACAAATTAGAAGAAGATAAGAATGAATTTGAAATTGTTAAAGAAGAAGATATGTATGTAGTTATAGGACCTGCAGTAGAAAAACTTATGTCTAGAGTTAATTTAGAAGATACTGAATCAATGTATTATTTCCAAAGAAAACTAGACGAATTAGGTGTAAATGAAGCATTAAAGAAAGCAGGAGTAAAAGAAGGAGATACAGTAAAAGTTGTAGATTGGGAGCTTGAATGGTATGATTAAAAGGGCAAAAGAGGAGCAAATTTAGATTTGCTCTTTTTTGATTGAAATCAACATAAAATCATGATATAATAATATGCGTAGCTAAAAAAGTATAATGCCTATGGAGGAAATGAGCATGAAAAAGATAATAGCAACTATGGTAACTGTATTAACAATAATTCTTGCGTTAGGAGGATGTGCTGAGGAAGAAAAAGAATATAGCCGGGATGGCTATTATTTAAAACTTGCTGAAGAAGCCGGAAGTGCCGACGAAGTGTACACCATCATTGATGAGTATAAAACAAAAAATGATGAAACTGAACTTCCAATTTTCTTAGAAGAATTAGCAGAAGTTAATGACGTATCACAAACAGCGTTAATTTGCTCTGATGAATACCGGAATGCAGATATATTAATCAGGATTTTAAAAAATCCTAAATGGATTAATATGGATCATTATCAGGTAAGAGAAATCATCAGAAACGCGATTTGTCAGACTGATCTTACAGAATCAGAGGAGATGGAAATTGCAAAGCTTGACGAAAGAACCTATCATGAAGGTCTTTTACAAAGAGCAAATGTCAGCTGTGAAGCTTTGTGCTATGTTGCAAGCAAAGATACAACGGCATTGAATCTGGATTATTTCGGATACAGAGATTTGTTTACAAATCAGGTTCTTGAAAGGGAATGGTCTATGGAAGAAAAAGAAGAATTGTTGGATACAGAAAATTCGACAATAAAAAAGGCGTTACTTGCAAGTTGAAGTAAAACTTGCGATAATACCGTCTAGCAAAAAGGCGGATTATCTGGAAACTATTAAAAGAAGAGGGGGGAAGATAAGAGGTCTTCCTCCTTTTTCGTAAAAAAACTAGACTCGTATTTTCCTAGTGCATAAACATTGTTTTGCCAAAACAGTTGTAATTTTATGAAAAGCCAAAGAGAAAGGATAGAGTTTTTATGAATATTAGGGCTTTTGGATTAAAAATATAATAAATAATTGACAAGCAAGAACAAATGTTTTATAATAACAATGGTGAAAAAAATGCAAAGAGAAATTTTACATGTGGATGTAAACAATGCATTTTTATCATGGCTTGCAGTATACAAGCTAGAGCAAGGAGAAAGTTTAGATATAAGAACAATACCAGCAGTAATTGGCGGGGACGAAAAACAAAGACATGGAATTGTTTTAGCAAAAAGTAATTTAGCAAAACAATTTGGTATAAAAACTGGTGAGCCATTATATAGTGCAAGAAAAAAATGTCCAACAATAAAAATATATGAAAGTAATTTTAAAGTATATAAAAGATATTCTGATATGTTATTTCAATTATTACAAGAATATTCATTTAAAATCGAAAGATTTTCAATAGATGAATGTTTTGTTGACATGACAGAATTTTTAAACAACAGAAAATTAATAGATGTAGCATATGAAATAAGTAAAAAAGTAAGGGAAGAACTTAAATTTACAGTAAATATTGGTGTTGCACATAATAAACTATTAGCAAAAATGGCATCAGATTTTCAAAAGCCAAACAGAGTACATACTCTTTATGAAAAAGAAATACCAAGAAAAATGTGGATTCTTCCAATTTCAGAATTATTTATGGTAGGAAAAAGGACTTTGCCTAAACTCTATAATATGAATATTAGGACTATAGGAGATTTAGCAAAATCAGATAAGAACATACTAATTAAAAAATTTGGTAAATTTGGAAAAGTAATGTGGGAATATGCAAATGGAATTGATGACTCAGAAGTAAATTACTTAAAACAAAAACCAAAAGGAGTAGGAAATTCCACAACAGTTTCACAAGATATAACTAATATCGAGAAAATAGAAGAGGTATTGTTAGCGTTAACTGAGCATACAACATATAGATTAAGAAAATATAATATGGTTGGAAGTGTGGTAAGTGTACAACTTAGAACAAGCGACTTTAAAAATTATTCACATCAAAGAAAATTAAATTTTGCAACAAATTCTACAAAAGAAATATTTAAAGTTGCAAAGGATTTAGTAAGGCAATTATATAAAAATGAACCTATAAGGTTAATAGGAATAAGAATAGATAATTTATGTGATGAAGAAGAAAAGCAAATTTCCTTGTTTGAAGATATAAACATAAAGAAACAAGAAAAATTAGATAAAGTAGTAGATAATATAAAAGATAAATTTGGATATGAAATAATTACTAGAGCTGGAGATATGAAGCAGACCAAAAATATAAATAGAAAAGATTAGTCTTGAAAAAATATATAATGTATATTAGAATTAGAAAAAAACGGAGGAAGAAAAAGTGATATTAATAGACGGAAAAAATCTTGCAAAAACAATAAGAAGTAATTTAAAAAAAGATGTTGATGAATTAAAAAAAGAGGGGATTCATCCTAAATTTGCAGTTATATTAGTAGGAGATGATCCTGCATCAAAAATTTATGTAAGAAATAAAAATAGAGCTTGTGAAGAAATAGGTATAGAATACGAAGAACATCTTTTAAAAGATGATATTTCAATGGATGAATTATTAAGCTTAATAGACAAATTAAATGAAGATAAAACAATAAATGGTATATTATTACAAAGTCCATTACCAAAGCATTTAGATATAAACAAAGCTTTTAAAAGAATTAATTATAAAAAAGATGTAGATGGATTTAATCCAATAAATGTAGGAAAATTAGCTTTAGGTCAAGATTGTTTTGTTTCTTGTACACCATATGGTGTAATAAAAATGCTTGATGCGTATAATATTCCAATAGAAGGTAAAAAAGCTGTAATTATAGGAAGAAGCAATATTGTAGGTAAACCTTTAATTCAATGTTTACTATCTAAAAATGCAACTGTAACAGTATGTCATTCTAAAACAAAAGATATAGAAAATATTACAAAAGATGCAGATATTGTAGTAACTGCAATGGGTAAGCCAAAATTTTTAAAAGCAGATATGGTAAAAGAGGGAGCTACCATAATAGATGTTGGAATAAATAGAATGGACAATGGCAAACTTTGTGGAGACGTTGATTTTGAAAATGTTTCCGAAAAAGTCGGATATATAACTCCAGTACCTGGAGGAGTTGGACCAATGACAATAGCAATGCTTATGGAAAACATTGTTAAAGCAGCCAAAATGCAAAATAAATAAAAATGGGGGAATTTAATTCCCTCTTTTTTTTGTATAATAGGAAAGTTCTCTGAACTTCCCTATCATACAAATAAATTTTACACAAAATTACTGTGCAATTTTGTAGAACGAACAAAGACGGGGCATGTAAGTTGTTTAAAATGGCATAAAACTTTAATCATGCCCCTTTTGTTCTTTTTAGGAGGAATATGAACGAGAATTTAAAATATTGGATTTGTTTAGATTTAGATAAAAGGTATAATTTAAAAACTAAATTAGAACATTTAGAAAAAGAGAAAAATATAATAAAAATATGTGAAAAATTACATATTAATTTAAATATCAATTTTAATAAATATATAGAATATATGCAGAAAAATAACATATATTGTATACCAATAAGTAGTAAGGAATATCCTAAAAATCTAAGAAGATTAAGATATCCACCAATTATAATTTATGTAAAAGGAAACTATAATTTATTAAAAGAGGAAAAAATGATAGGTGTTATTGGCGCGCGAAATTGCAGTAATTATGGAAAAGATATTGCAAAAAAAATTGGTAAATATTTAGCTATAAATAAAATAAATGTAGTTAGCGGATTAGCTGTTGGAATAGATGTATTTTCACATATAGGTTGTATTAATGGAAATATAACTAATAAAAATTCTGGAAAAGCAATAGCAATAATAGGAAATGGATTAGATAATATATATCCTTATGAAAATAAAAAAATAGCAGAAAAAATTATAGAAAATGGAGGTTGCATTGTTTCGGAATATATTATTGGTACTAAACCACATAAAGAAAATTTCCCAGCAAGAAATAGAATAATAAGTGCAATTTCTAATAAATTAGTAGTAGTGGAAGCGAAAAGTCATAAAAGTGGAACTATGATAACAGTAAATTACTCACTAGAATTAGGAAAAGATATTTTAGTTGTTCCGGGAAATATAAATAGTATATATTCTTTTGGAACAAATGAACTAATAAAGGAAGGGGCAAAGATTATTACTAGATTAGATGACATATTAGAAGATGATTATTAAAAATTCCTTAAAAAACTTTATCTTTTTATAATTTTATAATATAATAGAACTGGTTTAAGTTTATGCTTAAGGAGGTAGCAAATGGGGAATAAATATGTAAAAGAAAAAAGTAGTAAAAAAAGAATAAACGAAGATGACACCCATTCAAATAAAAAAGGCAAAAAGAAAAATCCAAGAAATAGAAAAATATTAAAAATAATATTTATTACTATAATAATATTAATAATAATTGCAGCAGGCATATTTGCGGGAATATTTTTCGGATTATTTGGCGATGATTTTAAAATAACAAAAGAAGACTTAATAATAGATAATATGAATACAGTTGTGTTAGATAAAAATGGAGAACAAATTGCTAATTTAGCAGGAGATGAGAATAGAAAAATTATTTCTCTTAATGAAATGCCAGATTATCTACCTAAAGCTTTTGTATCTATCGAAGATGAAAGATTTTATAGTCACCATGGAGTCGATATAAAAAGAACATTAGGAGCTACATTCCAATACATTATACATGGTGGTTCATCATCTTATGGAGGTAGTACAATAACTCAACAATTAGTAAAGAACTTAACACAGGATAAAGAAGATAGTGGTGTGGCTGGTATGGTTAGAAAAGTTAAAGAAATGTCAAAAGCATACCAAGTAGAGAAACTTATATCTAAAGATCAAATCTTAGAGTTATATTTAAATATAATTTTCTTAGGAGATCAAGCATATGGTGTTGAAGTAGCATCACAATATTATTTTAATAAATCTGCTAAAGATTTAGATTTAGCAGAATGTGCGTTTTTAGCTGGAATAAATCATTCACCAAATGCATATAAACCATTTGATGAAGATAATGAAAAAATGCAAGAAAAAATTAAGAATAGAACTAATACAGTTTTAGCAAAAATGCAAGAACTAGGACAAATAAATAGTCAAGAAGAATATGATGAAGCAGTAAAAGAAGTAGACAATGGATTGAAATTCGAAAAAGGAAAAATTACAACAAATGCAACAAATTATTCTTATCATACAGCAGCTACATTAAATCAAGTAAAAAAGGAGTTAATGGAAAAGAATAATTGGAGTGAAGAATATGCAGATTTACAAATAAGAAGTAAAGGATATGTAATTTATTCAACAGAAGATCCTGATATACAATCTGAGATGGAAAAGGAATATAAAAAAGATAGTTATCAAAGAACAGCTACTCATGACGGTGAAAAAGTAAAATCACAATCTGCTATGGTTGTTATAGATCATAAAACAGGTCAAGTAGTAGGAACAGTAGGTGGACTTGGATCTGAAGTTAATGCTACAGGATTTAATAGAGCGACACAAGCTTATAGACAACCAGGTTCAACAATAAAACCAATAGCAATAATTGCACCAGGTCTAGAAGAAGGTACTTTAACAGCAGGAACTGTTTATGCTGATGTAAAAACTACATTCCCAGGGGGATATACTCCTAAAAATGAAGGAAGATATCGTAATGTAAATATGACTATGAGAAAAGCTATAGAATTGTCACAAAATATACCACATGTTAAAGCAATGTCAGATTTAGGTCCTTCTAAATCAATAGAATATTTAAGAAAAATGGGAATAAGTAGATTAGTTACTTCTAGTGAAAATAAAAAACAAAATGATGAAAATTTAAGTTTAGCTTTAGGTGGTGTAACAAATGGTATTTCACCATTAGAGATGGCTGCTGCATATGCAACAATTGCAAATGATGGTGAATATATAGAGCCTACATTCTATACAAAAGTAGAAGATAGACATGGAAATGTTATACTAGAAGCAGATCAAGAGAGACAACAAGTTATATCAAAGCAAAATGCTTATGTTACAAAGTCAATATTAACACAACCAGTTGTAGGATCAGAAGGAACAGCAACATATTGTAAAATACCAGGAATGGATGTAGCAGCTAAAACAGGAACTACAAATGAGTCTACAGATAGATGGTTATGTGGATTTACACCATATTATACTGCAGCAACATGGTATGGATATGATCAGAATGATATTACAGTTACCGGATTTAGTAGAAATCCTGCAGGTACATTGTGGTCAACAATAATGAAAAAAATACATACTGATTTGGAAAATGCAAAATTTGAAGAGCCAAGTGGAATAGTAGAAGCTAAAATATGTAGGGATACAGGTTTACTTGCTGGAAGCGGATGTTCAGATACTTATACAGAGATATTTACTGAAGGAACAGAACCAACTAAGAAATGTAGTGGAGGAAAAAGAGTAAAAATATGTGTAGAATCTGGTAAATTAGCAACAGAATACTGCCCAGAAACAAAATACAGAACATATTCTGTAATGCCTGAAACAGAAGAAAATGGAAATTGGGATTCACAATATGGAAGTCTATATAGTAATCCTCCAACTAAAAAATGTGATATTCACACAGAAGAAACAGTACAAAATAATACAACATCTAATGAAGTTAGTAACAATACTTCAAATTCTTCAGGAAATACAAATACAGATGGAAACACAAATCCATCTGGGAATACAGTAGTAGATAAACCAGATGATGATGTGGATGAAGGTACTACTGATGATGGAAGAACTAGAAGAGTAATAAAAAATAATAGTTAAACAAAAGAAAACATCCTAAAAGGATTACCTTTTAAGATGTTTTCTTAAAATAAAAGGAGGCTAATATGAAAATATACTTTTACAATACAATGACACATAAAAAAGAAGAATTTATTCCTATAGATGATAAAGAGGTAAGAATTTATTCATGTGGGCCAACAGTATATAAAGATGCAACAATAGGAAATATGAGAACAAATATATTTCAAGATAATTTAAGAAGAACTTTAGAATACAATGGGTATAAAGTAAAACAAGCAATGAATATAACAGATGTAGGTCACTTGGTTTCTGATGGTGATGAAGGAGAAGACAAAATGATTAAGTCAGCAAAACAAGAGGGAAAAACACCATTAGAAATTGCAAATCATTATACTAAATTGTTTTTCAAAGATCTAGAAAGATTAAATATAGAATTACCTGAAATTATTTGTAAAGCAACAGATAATATTCAAGATATGATAAAAGCGGTAGAGAAATTAGTAGAAAAAGGCTATGCATATGAAACTTCAACAGCAATTTATTTTGATGTTTCTAAATTAGATAAATATCCTGTACTTTCTAATCTTGATGTAGAAAATCAAAAAGCTGGAGCAAGAGTGGAAGTAGATACTGAAAAAAGAAATCCTCACGATTTTGCAGTATGGATAAAAGCTCCTGAGAATCACTTAATGAAATGGGATAGTCCTTGGGGACCAAGTTATCCAGGATGGCATATAGAATGTTCTGTAATGAGTCAAAAATTTTTAGGAGAAGTATTTGATATTCATACAGGAGGAATAGATTTAATTCCAACACACCATGAAAATGAAATTGCACAAAGTAAAGGAATGTGTGGAAAAGTTCCAGCACATTATTGGATGCATGGAGAATTTTTACTAATAAATGGTGGAAAAATGTCAAAAAGCTTAGGAAATGTATATTTATTGCAAGACATTGTGGATAGGGGATATGATCCGTTAGTATATAAACTATTCTGCTATTCAATTCAATATAGAAAGAAACTTAACTTTACATGGGAAGGAATGGATTCTGCAAAAATATCTTTAGATAGGTTAAGAGATGCTTACCAAAAACAATTAATTGGAACTGATGAAATAGATGATTCAGAAATCGATAAATACAGAAATAATTTTAAAGAGGCAATTAATGATGATTTAAATATGCCTGTTGCTATGAGTGTTGTCTGGGAAGTAGCAAAATCATCTAAAAAATCAAAAAAATTAGCTGATTTACTTAAAGAGTTTGATAAAGTATTAGGAATAAATATTGATTATGTACAAAATGAAGAAATTCCTGAATATATTAAAGAACTATTATCAAAAAGACAAGAGGCAAGAGAAAACAAGAATTGGGAAGAATCTGATAAACTAAGAGATTTAATAAAAGAAAAAGGTTATATCGTAAAAGATTCAAAAGATGGCCAAACAATAGAAAAAATCTATAAATGGTAAAATTAAGTGACGCACTTTGAAATAAAAATAGACACATATAATTACAAATGCTACAATGTGATTGT
>CALXVT010000027.1 GCA_944392175.1 uncultured Clostridia bacterium | reverse complement strand
ACACAGAAGTCAAGCTCTGATGTGCCGAAAATACTTACGAGTTACCTTGTTGGGAAGATAGGTTGTCGCTAGATTTTTTTTATTATATACAAAAGTAGACTAGAGATTAAAATGCTTTTTAATTTGTAGTCTATTTTTGTTTAGGTGAGAGGAAATAATTGTTATGTCAAGAAAAATTTGGAAAGCTGGAACTTTTATTTATCCTATACCAGCGGTATTAATATCATGTGGAACTATGAAAGAATCAAATATATTTACAGTCGCATGGACTGGAATTATAAATACAAATCCTGCGATGGTATATATATCTGTAAGACCTAGTAGATATTCATACAATTTGATAAAAAATACAAAAGAATTTGTTATTAACTTAACAAATAAAGAATTATCATTTGCTACAGATTGGTGTGGTGTTAGGTCTGGAAAAGATTATGATAAATTTAAAGAAATGAAATTGCATAAAGAAAAAGGTAAATTTGTAAAATGTCCTTTAATTAAAGAGAGCCCTGTGGCAGTTGAATGTAAGGTAAAAGAAATTGTAGAATTAGGTTCACATCATATGTTTATCGCTGAAGTTTTATCAATAGATGCTGATGAAAAATATATTGATGATAAGGGAAGCTTTGATATTTCTAAATGTAACTTAATTGCTTATGCAAATGGAGGTTATTATCCATTAGGCAAAAAAATTGGTAAATTTGGATATTCTGTTCAAAAGAAAAGGAATGGTAAAAAGATAAAAAATAAATCAAGAAAAAACTTCAAAAAAAGTCAAGAAAAGCCTATATAATTATTGACTTCTATAAAAAAACATGGTAAAATATTCAAGCGTATGTATGAGATATTACATGGCTCACATCGTTTCAAAGAAATTACATAGTAACGGAGGTGTATAAAATGGCTGCAAAAGGAGCAAGAGAAATGATTATCTTAGAATGCACAGAATGCAAGAGAAGAAATTATACAACATTCAAAAATAAAAGAAACAATACCGAAAGATTAGAAATAGCTAAATATTGTAAGTTTTGTAAAAAACATACAAAACATAAAGAAACAAAATAAGCTATTTTTAAGGAGGAAATAAAATGGCTAAAGAAAAGAAAAAAAAGGTTAATGTAAAAAAAGAAGATAAGAAGCAAAAACATTTCTGGAAAGAATATAAAGCCGAATTAAAAAAAGTTAATTGGCAATCACCAAAGGAACTTTTTAATAGTACAGCAGCAGTATTAGTAATTGTATTTATAGTTGCAGCTATAGTAATTGTTTTAGACTTAGGCCTTAACTTCTTAAATAAATTAGAAGCTAGAGGTATAGAAAATTTACAGAATTCAATTTCAAGTGAACAATTAACTGATACTAATAGTGTAAATTCTTTAGGAAATGAAATAACCGAAAATGAATTAAATTCTGCTATGAATAATACAGTAGAATAAATTTAGCAAGGAGGCCAAATATGTCTCAAGATGAAAAACTTCAACCAAAATGGTATGTTGTGCATACTTATTCTGGTTATGAGAACAAAGTAAAAACAGATCTAGAGAAAACTGTAAAAAATAGAGAATTAGAAGATTACATTTTTGATATAGTTGTTCCAATGGAAGAACAAATAGAAATTAAAGATGGAAAAAGAAAAACTAATTTAAAGAAAGTTTTCCCAGGATATGTTTTGGTAAAAATGATTGTAACAGAAGAATCTTGGTATATAGTTAGAAATACAAGAGGAGTTACAGGTTTTGTTGGTTCTGGTACAGATCCTATACCTCTTACAGATGAGGAAATTAGAAAAATGGGATTTGAATTAACAGAAATTAATGTTGATTATGATGTTAATGATTCTGTAAAAATTCTTAATGGTCCATTAGAAAATTTTGTAGGAGTTGTACAAGAAATAAATAAAGAAAAACACAAAGTAAAAGTTTTAGTTTCTATGTTTGGAAGAGAAACTCCTGTAGAACTAGAATTTTCACAAGTGCAAAAAGTATAATTTATTTTTCAATTAAAGGAGGTGCAAAATAAGATGGCAGAAAAAGAAGTTACAAATATTATTAAATTACAAATAGAAGCTGGAAAAGCAACACCAGCTCCACCAGTAGGTCCAGCTTTAGGTTCAAGTGGTGTTAACATTATGCAATTTGTTAAAGAATTTAATGATAGAACTGCAAATCAACCAGGTATGATAATACCAGTTGTAATTACAGTTTATAAAGATAAATCATTTACATTCATTACAAAAGTACCACCAGTAGCTGTACTTATTAAAAAAGCATTAAAAATTGAAAAAGGTTCAGGAAAACCTAATAAAGATAAAGTTGCTAAAATAACAACAGAACAAGTAAAAGCAATAGCTGAACAAAAAATGGAAGACCTAAATGCAGCATCTTTAGAAGCTGCTATGAGTATGGTTAAAGGAACAGCTCGTAGTATGGGAGTTGTAGTAGTAGACTAATAAAAAATAATTGGGAGAATAAATAATTATTCGATAGTACCAAAGGAGGTTAAAATGAAAAAAGGAAAGAAATATCAAGAAGCTGCAAAGCTAATTGAAAAAGGAAAATTATATGATGCTAAAGAAGCATTAGAATTATTAGAAAAAATGCCTAAGGCAAATTTCGATGAAACAGTTGAGTTACATGTAAAATTAGGTGTTGATTCAAAACATGCTGAACAACAGGTTAGAGGTACAGTAGTACTTCCAAACGGAACAGGTAAAACTTTAAAAGTTTTAGTATTTGCAAAAGGTGATAAAGCTAAAGAAGCTGAAGAAGCTGGAGCAGATTTTGTTGGAGCAGAAGAATTAATACCAAAAATTGAAAAAGAAAATTGGTTTGATTATGATGTTATAGTTGCTACACCTAATATGATGGGTGTCGTAGGTAGACTTGGAAAGATTTTAGGACCTAAAGGATTAATGCCTAATCCAAAATCTGGAACAGTTACAATGGATGTAGCAAAAGCTATTCAAGAAATTAAATCAGGAAAAGTTGAATATAGATTAGACAAAACTAACATTATTCACCTTGGATTTGGAAAGGTTTCATTTGGAGCTGAAAAGCTAGAAGAAAACTATAAAACAGTTATAGATGCTATTATAAAAGCTAAACCAGCTGCAGCAAAAGGACAATATATTAGAAGTGTTGCTATAGCAAAAACAATGGGACCAAGTATATATATAAACCAAAAATAATTTATATCGCCAAAGAAAGTAGGCAATAACAATAAGTCCTACCGAGGCATTGTGAGATCGGATTTAATCCTAGTCATGAGCCTCGTTATGGCAATGATTAGGATTCATTTTTTTGAATAAATCTTAGAAAATTTTTAGGAGGTGAATACTAAAATGGCAAATCAAAAAGCTATCGAAAAGAAAAAATCAGAAGTATCAGCATTAGCTGAAAAAATTAAAGAAGCTAAATTAGTATTATTAACAGATTATAGAGGAATATCAGTAGATGATGTTACTAATTTAAGAGCAGATTTAAGAAAAGTAAATGCTGAATATAAAGTTATAAAAAATAACATTACAAGAAGAGCATTACAAGAAGCTGGAATTGAAGGATTAGAAGATTTATTAGTTGGACCAACAGCTGTTGTTCTTTCAACAGAAGATTATCTAGAACCTTCAAAAGCAATTTATGAATATACAAAGAAAAATGAAAGCTACAAGATTAAAGGTGGAATTATCGATGGTAAAGTTATGACAACAGACGAAATTGTTACTCTTGCAAAATTACCATCAAGAGAAACACTTATTTCTATGCTTGCAGGTGCTTTACTTGGAAATATTTCAAAACTTGCAGTTGCATTAGATCAAGTTAGAATTCAAAAAGAAACAAATGAATAATATATAAAGTTTAATAGAGTAGTGGACTTAAACCACAAATAAAATTAAAATTAGGAGGAATTAAAATGACTATAGTTGAAGAATTATTAGAAAAAATCGATGGTTTAACAGTAGTTGAATTATCAGAATTAGTTAAAGGAATAGAAGAAAAATATGGAGTATCTGCAGTAGCAGCTGCTGCACCAGCAGCAGGAGCAGTAGCAGGAGGAGCTGCTGAAGAAAAATCATCTTTTGATGTTGTATTAAAAGATGTTGGACCAAACAAAATCCAAGTAATCAAAGTTGTTAGAGATGTTACAGGATTAGGATTAAAAGAAGCTAAAGATTTAGTTGATGGAGCTCCAAAAACAGTTAAAGAAGGAGCTTCTAAAGAAGAAGCAGAAGAAATCAAAGAAAAATTCACAGCTGCAGGAGCAGTAGTAGAATTAGCTTAATTTTAAAAATTAAACAATCACATTTTATAATGTGGTTGTTTTTTTTTATACTATACTATGATATAATCCTAAAAAAGGAGGAGATTTTATGAGTAAGTACGTGGGAATAATTGCAGCTATGCCTGAAGAAATGGATGCAATCAAACTAAAGATGAAAAATATAAAGGAAATTGATATATTTAATTTAAAGTTTTACGAAGGAAAGATAGAAAATCAAAAAATTGTATTAGTTAAATGTGGTGTTGGAAAGGTAAATGCAGCTAGAACTACACAAATTATGATTGATAAATTTGATATAGATTATATTATAAATATTGGTTCTGCTGGAAGTATAAATGATGAAGTTGATTATGGTGATATCGTTATAGGTAAATTTGTTTTACAACATGATTTTGATATAACAGCTTTTGGTCATGAAAAAGGTTATATAAGTAATATCGGTGTAAAATTAGAAAGTAATAAGAAGCTTATTAAAAGATGTGAATATGTTATTAAAAATATGAAAGAAAATGAGTATAAATGTGTGGTTGGAACAATAGCTACGGGAGATATTTTTTGTACAAGTAAAAAGATGAAAGATAAAATTAGATCAAAATTTGATGCTGATTGTGTAGAAATGGAAGGTGCAGCAATTGCCCAAGTTGCATATTTATCTGATACACCATTTATCATTATAAGATCAATTTCAGATAGTCCAAATGAAGAAAATCAAATAGATTTTAATAAATATCTTAAAATGGCAGCTAGCAGATGTGCAATATTTGTGGAAGAACTAATGAAAACAAACGGTTAAATATTTGTCATATAATTGACTTTTTAGCTTTTTCATTATATACTAGTACCTGTAAAAATACATTATTAGAGGAGAAGAAGAGTAATGTCCAATAAGAAAAAAATACTAGTATCTTTAATAATTACACTAATGCTTTTAACAATTACAATAGTTTCAAATGCTGCAAGTGATGGAGTAATTACAGGTGAAACTGTAAAATTAAGGGAAGAACCTAGCATGGATGGTTCACTTGTTACATTACTTTCAGTAGATAACAAAGTTGAAGTATTGGGTAAAGATGGAGAATGGTATCATATAAAATATAAAAATTATGAAGGTTATGTTTATCAAGATTATGTAGATGTTGAAGATGAAGTTGAAAATGAAACGAATACAACAAATTCTACAAGTAATACTTCTTCTGAAAATGAAGTAAGTGAGAACAACACTACATCTAACGAAACAACAAATACAACTTCTGAATCAAAGGAAACACAAACAGAAGAAAATCAATCTGAACAAACTAATGAAAATATAATTGGAAAAGAAAAAATTGTATCAGAAAATGTAGAATTAAAAATTTTACCATTAATTAATTCTGATGTATTAGGAAATATAAAAATGAATGCAACTGTAACAGTACAAGATGAAATTAATGATTGGGTATATGTTTATACAAATGATTTAGCAGGTTGGATAAGAAAAGATAAATTGGCAGATAAAAAATCTGACAATTCTTCAAAAGAGGAAGAAAAAGAAAATTCAGATGAAAATAAAGACGAATCTTATACTGCATATGTTGATGCATCAAGTGTAAATGTAAGAGAAAAAGCTAGTTCTAGTTCTGAAGTAGTAACAACACTTTCAACAAATGAAAAAGTTACAGTTGAAAGTGTAGAAAAAGGCTGGGCAAAAGTTAAAACAGAAGATGGAACTAAAGGATATATTTCAAATGAATATTTATCTAAAGAAAAAGTAAAAGTTACAAATAGATCTGGAGATGTTGAAAGACCAACTATAACAAAACAAACTTCAACAGAGAATAAAAAAACTTCATCAAAATCAAATAATAGTACAAGTAAATCAAGCACTACATCTAAATCAGATAAAAAAACAACATCAAGTAGTTCATCTTCAAACAAAGGAACACAAGTAGTAAGTTATGCAAAAAAATATTTGGGAGCTAGCTATGTATATGGTGGAGATGGACCTAATAGTTTTGATTGTTCTGGATTTACGCAATATGTATACAAAAAATTTGGTGTTAGTTTACCACATTCAGCATCTGCGCAACAAAGCTATGGTAAAGCAGTATCAAAAAGTAATTTAAAACAAGGTGATTTAGTATTTTTTACTGGTCATGTTGGAATTTATGTAGGAAATAATAAATTTATACATGCAGCTAATCCTTCAAAAGGAGTAGTAATTACTTCATTGTCAGATAGTTATTATAAAAAGAATTATATAACTGCAAGAAGGATATTTTAAATGGGGGCTATTATGAAAGGAAAAAATGAATAGACCAATTGTAATAGCAATAATTTCATATATGTTTGGAATTTTATTAAGGCTATACACAAATTGTATAGTCTTTATTTTTTTACAAGTATCTTTAATAATATTTTTTATAATATCATTAAAAATAAATAATAAATATTTTAGATTTATAAAAATGAAAATGAAAATTGTAATACTAATTATTATTTTTGTTTGTCTTAATTTTGGATATCTGTATACAAATGTAATTGAAGATAAATATGAAAGTTTTTATAATAATCTAAAAAGTATTGAATCATATGGAATAATAGTAGATGAGCCAAAAGAAAAAGTTTTTAATAAAATGGCAAAAGTAAAACTATTAAAAGAAAATGTGAATGTGTATATTTACACGAATAAAAATGTGAAATATGGTGATTTAATATATTTCTCTGGGAAGTATGAAATACCAGAAATTGCTAGAAATGAATATGGATTTAATTATAGAAATTATTTAAAAACTTTAAAAGTTATTGGAACAGTTAAAGATGCAAAAGTAGAAATAATTCAAGAAGAAAAAATAAATGTGGTATTTAATAAATTAAAAAATTATTTAAAAGAAAATGTAAGGAAAGTATTAAAAAATGAAGAGTATTCTAATTTAGTAATTGCCATGGTTTTAGGAGATACAGAAGGTCTATCCGAAGATTTAGAAAAAGATTTTAATGATAGCAATTTAACACATATTTTAGCTGTTTCAGGAACACAAGTATCTAGTATTATATTAAGTATTACAATTATATTTACTACACTAAAAATACATAAAAGACTAATAAATATTATTTCAATTATGGTTTTACTAATTTTTATGTTCATTACTGAATTTAGTCCATCAGTTCAAAGAGCTTGTATTGTAGGAATTTTAAACTTAATTGCAAGCGTAATTTTTAGAAGAGCGGATATATGGAACAATTTAGCAATTTCACTCTTTGTAATCTTAATTAATAATCCATATTGCATATATAGTTTAAGTTTGATTTTATCGTATCTTGGTTTTTTAGGAATTATAGCTTATTCTAATTTCAAAATCAAAGTAAAAAATAAGTTTTTTTATTATATCATATATAATTCGCTAGTTATTACTATAATCCAATTATTTATTTTTCCTGTTATTTTATATAATTTTGGTATAATTTCTTTTACATTTTTATTTTCTAATATTATTGTAGTTCCGATTGCAAGTGTTATAACAGTATTTGGATTTATTATAATGATATGTCCAATAAAGATATTTCAAATAATAAATATATTAATATTTATTACAATTAAATTAACAAAATTTTTTGCAAGTTTAACTTTATCAAAGATATATGTTATTATTCCAAATTTAATTTTTATTTTAATATATTATTTAATTTTATTCTATTTATGGTATTTAAGAGAGAAGGGATATATGCACAGAGTAAAGCATTTTTTTAGAAAACAAAAAATTAAAATTGTTTTAGTTATGATATTTTTAATTTTAATAAATATTTTTAATAGAACTAATGAATTTAACTTGAATTTTATAGATGTTGGACAAGGGGATTCTACTCTAATTATTACAGAATCTAATAAAAAGATATTAATAGATGGCGGAGGTAGTGAGTTTAATTCATCTTTTGATGTGGGGGAGAAGACGCTGTTACCATATTTATTAAAACACCATATATCTAAATTAGATTATATTATTATTTCTCATTTTGATTCAGACCATATAGGAGGTTTATTTAAGATACTAGAAAAATTAAAAGTAGAAAAAATTATTATCGGTAAACAATTTGAAAATTCAGAAAATTATCAAAAGTTTATGAAAATAACAAAAGAGAATAACATAAAAGTAAAAGTTGTGAAAGCAGGAGATAAAATATATTTTGATAAAAATACATATATTAATGTAATATGGCCTGATATCAATGAGATTGTAAATGAAAATATAGTAAACAATAATTCTTTAGTATTTAAAATTATGTATAAAAATTTTTCTGTATTATTTACTGGTGACATAGAAGAAATAGCGGAAAGAAGGATATTAAATTTGTATGCTGATAAATTAAAAGCAGATATTTTAAAAGTTGCACATCATGGGTCAAAAACTTCTTCTATAGATGAGTTTATTAAAGCTGTATCACCTAGAATTGCTCTTATTGGAGTTGGTAAAGATAATAATTTTGGTCATCCTAATGAAGAAGTAATACAAAGATTAGAAAAATATAATATAAAAATATATAGAACTGATTTGGATGGAGAAATTGATTTAAAAATAAACAAAAAAATCACTATAAGAAAATTAATTGAAAATTAGAATTTATTAAAAAAAATGTATAAATTTGCTAATAATTCTACATAATAATAATGTACAGATTACTTTAGAAAAATAGTTAAACAATAAAAAATCTAGAAAGCAGGGATTATATGAGCAAATTTAAGGTATTTATAATAACATTATTTACTTTTCTACTAATATCAGTTACTATTGCAGTAGTATATCAAAATATAAAATATGATGAATTGGCAAAATCAGAAGAGAAAGTTGAAGATGAATGTATATATGAAACGATTTCTAATGATGTAAATGAAATCGAGGCAAGTTATACAGAACCTAAAATCTCTCCTAATGCAAGTCTAACAATTAAAAGATATTATAAAGAATGTGGACATACTACTTCCGAATATAAAAATGTATCAGAAGATATGGTTAATAAAACAAAAGAAGAATTACAAAATATGTATCCAGATTTTACTATAGAAGAATTTTCGGAGACAAATATTGTATTACAAAAACAAGAAGAAGGAAGATGTGACGAACATTTTATTGTTAAAGACGAAAATAGTAATATTATGATTTATAAAGAAAATCAAGAAGGAGTAGAGGAGTTATATCAAAATACAGGAATTTCTACAGAATATTTACCAGAAACTGATAAGATTAATTTAAGAGATGGAGTAAAGGTTTTTGGAATAGAAAATTTAAACGCCTTTATAGAAAATTTTGAATAATTAGAAAAGTGGCTTCATCACATGTATGGATTGCTTATCAATCATACAAATATAAGAAACTTAAACTTGATAAATACGTAAAAATCAAAGATTTTTACCAGACAATAAAAAGACAATCCTATTTTTTAGGATTGTCTTTTGTTTTATCTACAAATTGTTCATTAATTTTTAGATTTTCCTTTTTTAAATATCCTTGCATATAAAATGCTTTAATATACATTATTAAAGAGAATATAGTTGAAATTAAAGCTAAATAGTAAATGTATATACTAAAATCAAATTGTATATTAAATTGTTTTATAAATAGTGATAATACTATGGCTATATAAAATAGTACAGTTGCAAGTTTCCCATACCATCTACTAGAAACAACTAATTCTTTTCCATATAAGAAAGAAGCACCAGATATCATTATAACTTCTTTAGCTACAACAACTATGATAATCCACATTGGGATAATATCTTTTACTGCCATTGTGCCTAAAGTTAAAATTTGAGTACATTTATCTGCTAATGGATCTATTAATTTCCCAAAATTAGTTATAAAATTAAATTTTCTAGCAATGCAACCATCTAGAATATCTGTTAATCCAGATACTGTAAATATAATAAAAGCTGCAATATAATTATCATTTACTAAATTTGTAATAATAAAAGGTATTAGTACAAATCTAAATAAAGTCAAAATATTAGGTATGTGTTTTGCAAATTTATTCATATAATTTAAATCCTCCATTTATTAAAACATTATAATACAGAAAAAGTTAATTTTTCATTTTCTAAGTCAATTTTTACAGTATTTCCATTTTTTATTTGGCTTCTTAATACCATTTCTGATAGTTCATCTTCAACATATCTTTGTATTGCCCTTCTTAGTGGACGAGCACCATATTTTAAATCAGTACCTTTTTGCATTAAATATTTTTTAGCTTCAGGTGAAACTATTAAAGTTATATTTTTATCATCTAAAGCCTTTTGTGTATCAGCTAACATGATATCAACAATTTGAATAAGTTCATCTTCTGTTAGGCTATCAAATATAACTATTTCATCAACTCTATTTAAAAATTCAGGTCTAAAAGTCTCTCTTAAACTTTGTTCGATTTTGTCTTTATTATATGTTTTTGAAGAATTAAAACCGATAGAGTTTATATTAGTATTTGATCCAACATTAGATGTCATAATAATTATTGTATTTTCAAAACTTACAGTATTTCCTTGTGAATCAGTAAGACGTCCATCATCTAGAACTTGTAATAAAATATTAAATACATCTGGATGTGCTTTTTCTATTTCATCAAAAAGTACTATAGAATATGGTTGTCTTTTTACTTTTTCAGTTAATTGTCCAGCATCATCATATCCAACATATCCAGGAGGTGATCCAATTAATTTAGCAGTAGAATTACTCTCCATATATTCAGACATATCTATTCTTATAATAGAATCTTCGTTTCCAAACATTTCATATGATAAAGCTTTGGCAAGTTCTGTTTTTCCAACTCCTGTTGGTCCAACAAAAATAAATGATGGTGGGCGTTTAGTACTTTTTAGCCCTGCTCTGTTTCTTCTAATAGCACGAGCCACACTATTAACTGCTTCGTTTTGACCAATTATTCTATTGTGTAAGTTTTTCTCTAAATTTAATAATTTATCTGTTTCTGCTTCAGTTATTTTTGTAACAGGTATTTTAGTCCAACTTTCTATAACTTGTGCGATATCTTGTACTGTAAGATTTGGAACTTTAATATTTTTTTCTAAGTCAGAGATTTCTTGAGTTAAAGAACATTCAGAAGCTTTTAATTTTGCTGCTTTTTCATATTCTTCGTTAGAATCTTCTTCTGTTTTAGCCTTTGCAGTATCCACAGCAATTTCTTCTTGTTGTTCTTTTATATCTTCTAATTGTTTTTTTAATATTTGTAATTTAAATAAATCTTTATTATTTAAATTAATTCTAGAACAAGCTTCATCTAAAATATCAATAGCTTTATCAGGTAAAAATCTGTCATGAATATATTTTTCCGACATAGTAACAGTTTTTTCTATAACATCTTTAGAAATTTTAACACTATGATAATTTTCATAATATTGTTTAATTCCTTCTAATATTTCTATTGTATCTTGAATAGATGGTTCTTGAACAATAATTGGTTGAAATCTTCTTTCTAATGCAGAATCTTTTTCTATATATTTTCTATATTCTTTTAAAGTTGTTGTTCCAATTAATTGAATTTCACCATTTGCAAGTGATGGTTTTAAAATATTTGCAGCATTCATAGAATGATCTGCATCACCTGCACCTATAATATTATGAATTTCATCTATAACTAAAATTATATTACCTAAATCTTTGCATTCATCTATTAAAGATTTTATTCTAGCTTCAAATTGACCTCTAAATTGTGTACCAGCAATTAGTGCTGTCATATCTATTAAGTAGATTTCTTTATCTAGTAATTTTGGTGGTACTTGTTTATTGGCAATTCTAATAGCTAATCCTTGAGCTAAAGCTGTTTTACCAACACCAGGTTCTCCAATTAAACATGGATTGTTTTTTGATCTTCTATTTAATATTTGAACCATTCTTTCTATTTCTTTATTTCTACCAATAACATTATCAAGTTCATTATTTTTTGCTTTTTGAGTTAGATTAGTGCCATAGGTATCTAGGAATTTTCTTTTCTTTTTCTTAGCTTTAGAATTCTTTTTCTGTTTTGTATTAGTGTTGTCATCTTCTGAATTAGAAGATGGACTAGAAAATCCTGCAAATAATGCTTCTATTGGTGTACCATTTTTATCTGAATCTATATTTTCATTATCAGGATCACTATCTAAATTTATTAAGTTTAAAGATTCTAGATTTAAATTTTTAGATAAATCTTTAAATAGTGATTCTAATTGATTAGACATATTTGAGTTATTATTTAAAATGTTATTTTGTTTTGAAATAACATCTAAAGGATCTATTCCTTTCTTTTTTGCACAATCATAGCATAGACCTTTCAAGGATTCTTTACCATCTTGATCTATAGAGTTTATGAAAATGATTGCTGTATTTTTTTTACATTCTGAACAAATCATTAAAAGCTCTCCTTTATAAAAAATTGTTAGTATAAAATAAAATTTTTTTGATTGATATTATTTATATAATACTATATTATTATACCACAATAGTCAATGTTTTCAAGCAATATTAATACTTATTTAATATATAAAACATTGAAAAAAATATATACGAATGTTATAATATTTTTTAAGAAAGATAAAGGAGTACATATGAAAGTAAAAATACCAAAGAGTCAAATAATATGTTTTGTATTTATCACGATTATATGTATTATTGCCGTATTTGAAGCAGTATATTATGTATTAAATCCAAATATGATAGAAGAAAGTGATAATGAACCAGAAAATACAATAAATAATGGCACTTTAGCTAAAAATTTTGATGACATTTTCGAAAATAATTTTGTAGATACTTTAAATTCTGGTAATATAGAAAGAATTGATAATACACAAAGTTACATATATACATCATATGAAAAGAAAGAAGAAATTTCTGGACAATACAATTTGGATGTTAATATACCAACAATAAATATTAATTCTGAGGAAATAAAATTATATAATCAAGAAATACAAACAATTTTTGAAGATAAAGCAGAAAGTATAATAAATGGAGGAAGTAATAATTCTATATATTCAGTTGATTATCAAGCGTTTTTAAATGACAATATACTATCCATAGTAATTAGATCAACACTAAAAGAAGGAGCTAATCCACAAAGAGTAATTGTTCAAACATATTGTTATAATACAAAAGAAATGAGAAAAGTGGAATTTGATGAAATTTTACAATTACATAATTTAGATAGAAATTATGTAGGTGAAACTATAAAAAAACAAATTCAAGGAAAGCAAGAAGAAGCAAGAGCATTACAACAGTTAGGATACTCAGTATACTCAAGGGATTTAAGAAGCGATACTTATGAGGTAGATAATGTAAATAATTTCTTTATAGATGCAGATAATCACATATATGTAATATATGCATATGGAAATACAAGTTATACAGATGTTACAGATATAGTTGTATTCTAAATAAAATTATAAAGGTAGTGACTAATATTTGCACTACCTTTATTTAGTTAGTTTAATATAGTAAATAAAAAGAAGCACTGTAAAGTGCTTCTTTTTTGAAAATAAAAGGGGATGTTTTTAAACATATAGTCAGTAATTGGAGTAATAAGTATTACTGACTTCTCTTATAATATAACAATTAATTTTGTTCATTTTGTGAACTTAAAGTGATTATTTATAAAAATTAATTATTATTTTGTGAAGGTTGTTCTTGAAGTGTTACTTTTACGTCCATTTCTTTTCCATTTCTATTTAATTTTAAAGTGATTTCATCACCAATTTTATGAGTATTTTTAATTTCATTTAACTCATCCATTGTTTTAATATCTTTACCATCAATTTGAATTATAACATCTCCAGCTTTTATACCGGCTTTTTCGGCTCCAGAGAATGCTTCTACAGAAACTACATATACACCTTCTACTAGATTATTAGCTTTAGCAGTCTTTTCATCTAAATCTCTACCACTTAATCCAATATATGGTCTTGCAACTTTTCCATCAGAAATTAATTGTTCAAATATTGGTTTTGCAGAATCTATAGGGATTGCAAATCCCATTCCTTCAACACTAGTACCTTCTAGTTTTAAAGTATTTATTCCTATAACTTGACCTGCACTATTTACTAAAGCTCCACCACTATTACCAGAGTTTATAGCTGCATCTGTTTGAATTAAATTATATTTTGTACCATCATCACTTGTAATTTCTCTATCTACAGCACTTATAATTCCAGATGTTACAGAACTTTGCATTCCTAAAGGATTACCTATAGCCATAGCAAATTCTCCAACAACAACATCACTTGAATTTCCTAATTCGGCAGCTGTTAAACCAGTTTTGTCAATTTTTATAACAGCTAAATCTGTTTGAGAATCAGTTCCAACAACTTTTGCTTCATATTCTGTTGTATCATTATATAAAGTAACAGTTATCTTATTAGCTTGTGATACTTGATAGTAAGCAGAGGAATCACTAGAACTTACGACATGGTTATTTGTTAAAATATAACCATCATCACTTAATATTATACCTGAACCTTCTGCTTCTGCAGATTGTGAACCACTAAAAATTGAATTTACTGTATATTGTACATTAATACCAACTATGGATGGTAAAACTTTTGTAGCTACATTTGTTGCTGTATCAGAATAATTATTTAATGATACTAAATTTTGAGTACCAACAGATTGAGTTCCAGTAGATGTAGAAGTAGAACTTCCTGCAGTTAAAAGATTGCTTTTAACACTTGGAATTCCAAAACAAACTCCAACTACTAAAGCTGCACCTATTATACCTGAGCAAAAAGGAAGTACAACACTTTTTCCAAATCCTGGACCTTTTTGCTCTTTAGTTTCAATTTTACTAGGTTTAGCAAATTTAAATTTATTATTTTCTTTATTATCTTTATTTTCTTCCATAATATTACCTCCAATTAATATTTATCTTATACTAAACTAATTAAAAGATACAACACTTTTGTGAAAAAACTGTGAAAAATATGTATTACTTTATTGTAATATCGGATAAAAGAATATATAATACAATAAATTGGAGGTGTTTATGAAAAAGAAAGGCTTCTTGAATATGAAATTAATTTTAATTGTATTAGTAGTTATTATAATAGGAATCGTAGCTTTTTTTTATTTTAGAAATAGTTTAGATGAACAATCATTACAAACATTAAGTACAGAAATGCTACAAATACAAGCTAAAATAAAAATTATAAATGAAAGAAATAAAGTAAATAATACAGAAGAATATATAGGGGAAGAAGCTACAGAAGAAGAAACACAAAAAATAAATATAGAAAATAATGAAAAAGTTAAGATACTTACTTTAGACAATTTAAAAGAACTTGAACTAACAGAAATACAAGAAGATAAAAAATTTATTGTAAATTATGAAAATGAAGAAGTCTATTATATAGATGGATATGAAACAGATAGTGGAAATCTTATTTATTCACTTACAGATATAAACAATTTAGCAATACAATAATGGAGGAAACATGAAAGAAAAAGAAGAAGAAAGATTAAAAGAACTAAAGAAAATTGAATTAGATTATCATAAACAAGGAATAAAATATATTGCTGGAATAGATGAAGCGGGAAGAGGACCACTAGCTGGTCCTGTTGTTGTTGGTTGTGTAATTATGCCAGAGGATTCTTTTATAGAAGGAGTTAATGATTCTAAAAAAGTATCAGAAAAAAAGAGAGAAAAATTATACGATGAAATAATAAATAATGCAATAAGCTGGTCTGTAGCAGTTATTGGATGGCATGAAATAGATGAACTAAACATATTAAATGCAACTAAAAAAGGTGTTACTGAATGTATAAATAATTTAGAAACAAAACCAGAACTTATTTTAGTAGATGCACTAAAAGGAATAGATACTTGTAATATTCCATATGTATCAATGGTAAAAGGTGATGCAAAATGTTATAGCATTTCTGCCGCATCAATTTTAGCAAAGGTAACAAGGGATAGGATTATGAGAGAATGGGATGAGGTTTATCCACAGTATGGCTTTGCAAAACATAAAGGATATGGAACAAAAGCACATATAGAAGCTTTAAAAGAATATGGACCATGTCCAATACATAGAAAAACTTTTATTACACATTTTGTATAAAGGAAGATGAAAATGAATATTATAGATATAATTGCTAAAAAAAGAGATGGTAAAGAATTATCAGAAGAAGAAATTAAATATTTTATAGAAGAATATACTGCCAATAGAATAGAAGATTATCAAGCAGCAGCATTAGTAATGGCAATATATATAAATGGAATGAATTATAAAGAAACTAAAGAATTAACAATGGCTATGGCGAATTCTGGAGATATCTTAGATTTATCAAAACTTGGGAAAAATGTAGTAGATAAACATAGTACAGGTGGAGTAGGAGATAAAGTTACATTAATATTAGCTCCATTAATAGCATCTTTTGGAATACCTGTAGCTAAAATGTCTGGAAGAGGTTTAGGATTTACTGGAGGAACTGCAGATAAGATAGAAGCAATTCCTGGATATAATACATCTATTTCAGAAAAAGAGTTTATAGATAATGTAAAAAAAATAGGAATAAGTTTAATAACACAAACTTTAAATTTAGCTCCAGCTGATAAAAAAATTTATGCTTTAAGAGATACAATTGCTTGTACAGAAAGTATACCATTAATTGCATCTAGTATAATGAGCAAAAAAATTGCAAGTGGTGCAAATAAAATAGTATTAGATGTAACTTGTGGACATGGTGCTTTTATGAAAAATTTAGAACAAGCAGAAGAATTATCTAAAACAATGATTGAAATTGGAAAATTAGCAAATAGAGAAACAATTTGTATTATTACAGATATGAATGAACCACTAGGATATGCAGTAGGAAATTCTTTAGAAGTCATAGAAGCAATTAATTTTTTAAATGGGGATATGCCAGAAGATTTAAAAGATGTTGTTATTGAACTTGGTGCATATATGATAAAACTTGCCGGAAAAGGTGACAATATAGAAGATAATAAAAATAAATTATTAGAAAATATAAAAAATGGAAAAGCATATAATAAATTTGTTGAACTTGTACAAAATCAAGGTGGAGATATTAGCTATATAGAAGATGTAAATAAATTTGAAAGGGCACCAATTATTAAAGAAGTAAGAGCAGAAGAGGAAGGATATATTAAAGAAATTAATGCAGAAACAATTGGAAAAATTTCTTGTGCTTTAGGTGCAGGTAGAAAAACAAAATCTGATAAAATAGATTTAACAGTAGGAATAGTATTACATAAAAAAGTTGGTGATTATATAAAAAATGGAGAAGTGATTGCAACAGTTTATGCAAATGATGTGGAAAAAGCAAATAATGCAAAAAGAGAAATATTAAATACTTATAAAATAAAAAATGAAAAAGTTACAAAGAAAACGATTATAAAAATAATAAGTTAAAGTTAAACCTTAGAGCATGATATACTCTAAGGTTTTCCATTACACATTTTTTCGTATTCTTTACATTTTATTTTATAATCCATTTGCATGCATAAACATTTGTAATACATATATCCTTGCTCATATTGAGTCATTGGATTAAAAAAGTTTTCAGGATCTGGTGCATCAAAAGGTGGATATCCACCAAAATTAGAGAAATCGATATTTTTATCCATATTAAAACCTCCTCTATATTTTATAATTATGCAAAAATATTAGTGATATAACTTAAATCTAATGATAAAAATCCAAAAAAATGAAAAATTAAAAAAGTATAAATTCCAGCGATTATTCCTTGCAAAAGTTTACCGATAAAATATGGTTTTATAGAAAGGTCTGATTTAGAAACAAAACTATATACTTGAAGGAGCACAGAAATTCCACCGAAACCTAATATAAAAGCGCAAAGAATAATACTAAAAGAAATATTTTTTATAGGAATACTAGCTATTTGGCAAACACCATTAGTTAATTCTAAAAGTCCATTAATTATTCCATATGAAAAATTCTCATTAATATTAAATAATTCAAAAATTGGTTTTAATGTAGAATATATTAAATTAATCATGTGTGATTCTTTCAAAATAGATATTATTACAGAAAATAGAACTACAAATCCACCAATGTTTAAAATATTAATTATAGAATTTTTTATAGAGTTTGTTAAAATTTCACCTAAATTAGAAAGTTTTATGTTTTTAGTTTCAGTTATATAGTTTTTATTAGAGGAAATATTTACATCCTTATATTTCCAAAATCTAAAAATTACTCCAACTGTTAGTCCTGCTAAGAAATGAGTTATTAGTAAAATTATACCTATTGTCGTATCTGCAAAAAGTCCAATACCTATAGTTCCTAAAATAAATAAAGGTCCAGAATTATTGGTAAATGCTAACATTCGTTCTCCTTCAGCTTTAGTACACATATTTTTTTGCCTAAGTTCAGTAACAATCTTGGCTCCAACAGGATATCCACTAATAATCCCCATAATTAATGGATAACTTGCAATTCCGGGAATATTAAAAATAGGTCTCATAAATTTATTAAATTTTTTACCTAAAATAGAAATAATATTAGTATTCCCTAAAAGTTCTGTAGCAATAAAAAATGGAAACAATGCAGGAATTACATTATTTGCCCATAATGCTAATCCATTTTTTGCTGCAGTTAAATTAAAAGTAGAAAAAAATACTAAGCAGATAGTAAATAGTACAAATAAAATTGTAAAAAAATTTTCCTTTAGAGAAAAAACAAAAAACTTTACAGGACTTATTATTGAAGATTTTTTATTTAATGAACTCATTACAATACCTCTAACAATCAAAAAATATTATTTACTTAATATATATTTCAATTTATTGGAAAATATTATATAATATATAATGTGTTAAAAAGGAGAACAAGATGAATCCAATAATCGCAGAGATGCAAAACTCTAACAAATTTAATGATTATATTAAAAATATAAAAGAAACAAATGCTCCAATATCTATATTGGGGCTAGCTGGCGTGGGATTAGAACAAATAGTAGGTAGTACAAATGCTTTTGCCCAAAGGCCAGTTTGCTTAATTACATATAATGAATTACAAGCTAAAAGAATATCAGAAAATTTAAAAAACTACATAGATAATGTATACTTTTTTCCTAAAAGAGAAATTTTGTCGTATGACTATATTGCAGAAAGTAAGGAATTACCGTATGAAAGAATAGAAGTGCTAAAAAACATTGTTAATAAAAAAGTAAATATATTAGTCGTATCAATAGAAGCTTTAATGCAACCAATGATTTCTAAAGAAGTATTATTTAAAAATAAAATAAAATTAGAAGTAGGGAAAAGCTATGATTTAGAAAAATTAAAAGCAACTATCAGTAGTTTAGGATATAACAGAAATGATTTGATTGAAGCTAAAGGAGAATTTAGTTCAAGAGGTGGGATATTAGACATTTCTTTTGATGAAAAATATGGTGTAAGAATAGAATTCTGGGGAGATGAAATAGACTCTATTAGAAAATTTAATATAGAAACACAAAGATCAACTGAAATGATAAATAAAGTAGAGATAAATCCTATACACGAATTCTTATTAGAAACAAATATAGAAGATGTATGTAATAAAATTTTAAATAATTACTATACAAAAAAACAAGAAGAAAACGTAAAAGAAGATATAGAATTAATAAAATCAGGAGAATATATTTCTAAAATAGACAAATATTTTGAATGCTTTTATAGTAACTATAGTACTATACTGGATTATATAGATACTAAGTATCTAATATGTTTAGATGAAATTAAAAAAATTAATGCAAGAGCCAAAAATGTATTAGAAGATGTTTCAGCAACTGAAAAGGCATTAATTGAAAAAGAAAGAATTGTACCTAATGCATTAGTTCATTATATAACTGCAAATGAAATAGAAGATAAATTAATAAATTATAAGAAAATATATTTAACATCTAATGATTTTGAAGAAGAGATTAATACAGAAAAATATTATTTTAAATATAGAATGGTAAATTATTATAAAAGTAATATAGAAAAATTCTTCTTAGATATTAAAGAAGCAAAACAAGCTAAAAAAAGAATATATATTTATTTAAATTCTAAAGAAAAAGCTAAACGTATTAAAGAATTATTAGATGAAAAAGAAATTATTTCAGAATATAATGAAAAATATTCAGAAATAAGTAATGGTGTTCAAGTTAAAATTCTACTTGGAAATGTAACTCAAGGATTTGAAAGCTATGATTCAAATATTTTAGTAATTGTTGCAAATGACCTTATAAATATAGAAAAAAGAAAGAAAAAAAGAAGCAATAAAATATTTAATGAAGCAGAAAAAATTATATTTTCTGAATTAAAACCTGGTGACTATGTTGTACATAGAGTTCATGGAATTGGACAATTTGTTGGTGTTAATACAATAGTTACAGATAAAGTAACAAAAGACTATATAAAAATTAAATATAAAAATGATGATATTTTATATGTACCAACAGACCAGCTAGATAATGTAAAAAAATATATTGGCGGAGGAGAAAGCTTACCTAAAATTAATAGACTAGGAAGCAAAGAATGGGCTAATACTAAAGAGAGAGTAAAGAAAAATTTACGTGAAGTTGCAAAAGAATTAATAGAACTTTATGCAAAAAGGCAAAAATCAAAAGGATATGCTTTTTCAAAAGATACACCATGGCAACAAGAATTTGAAGGAAGTTTTCCATATCAAGAAACTGATGATCAATTAAGATGTATTGAAGAAGTAAAAAAAGATATGGAATTACAAAAGCCAATGGATAGATTACTTTGTGGCGATGTTGGTTATGGTAAAACAGAAGTAGCAATCCGTGCTGCATTTAAAGCTGTCATGGATCAAAAGCAAGTAGCTTATCTAGTACCAACAACAGTTTTAGCAGATCAACAATATAAAAGCTTTAAAGAAAGAATGGAAGAATTTCCTATAAGAGTAGAAGTTTTAAATAGATTTAGAACTAAAAAAGAACAAGAAGAAATAATAAGAAAACTAAAACTAGGAGAAATAGATGTAGTTATAGGAACACATAGATTATTAAGCAAAGATGTTGAGTTTAAAGATTTAGGTTTACTTATAATAGATGAAGAGCATCGTTTTGGAGTTAAAGATAAAGAAAAAATAAAAGAATATAAAACAAATATAGATGTACTTACAATGACAGCGACACCAATTCCAAGAACATTACACATGTCTATTGTAGGTGTAAGAGATATGTCTATAATTTACGAACCTCCACAAAATAGAAAACCAGTACAAACTTATGTGTTAGAATATGATGAAGAAGTTGTAAGGGAAGCGATAACAAAAGAAATTGAAAGAGGGGGACAGGTATTCTATCTATTTAATAATGTAGAAGGAATAGAAAGAAAGGCAAACGAAATATTAAAATTGGTTCCTGAAGCAAAAGTGGCATATGCTCATGGAAAGATGTCTGGAACAGAACTAGAAAATATAATGTTAGACTTTATAGAGGGAAAAGTAAATGTACTTGTATGTACAACTATTTTAGAATCTGGGATAGATATACCAAATGCAAATACAATAATTGTAGAAAATGCAGATAGACTTGGCTTAGCACAACTATATCAAATAAGAGGAAGAGTAGGAAGAAGTGATGTCCAAGCATATGCATATATAACTTATAAAAGAGACAAACTATTATCAGAGGTTGCAGACAAAAGGTTAAAAGCAATGAAGGAATTTACAGAGTTTGGTTCTGGATTTAAAATTGCAATGCGTGATTTAGAAATAAGAGGAGCAGGAAGTATGCTTGGTGAAATACAACATGGTCATATGGAACAGGTTGGATATGATACATATTGCAATTTATTAGATCAAGTAATTAAAGAAATGAAAGACATAAAGGTAGAAGAGGAAACAGATATACAAATAGATTTAAATGTTTCAAGCTATATACCAGATACATATATATCAGAATCAAATCAAAAAATTAAAATTTATCAAGACATTGCATTATGTAGAAATGAAGAAGATATACAAAATGTAATAGATGAAATGATTGATATATATGGAGAAATGCCAGAAGAATTAGAAAACTTAATTAATATTGCAAGAATAAAAGAACTTGCCAAAAAAGCAAACATTTTAAGAATACAACAAAGAGCAAATGGTATTGTATTTTGGTTTGATGGAAGTAAATTTAATTTTGATATTGTAGATAAATTAATTAAAGAATATAGAAATAAAATTAAATTTTCTGCAGGAAAAGATCCATATATAACATATAAAGTAGAAGAATTATCTGATAGTAAAATTCTTTTAAGAGTAAAAGAATTTTTAAGATATTTAGTTAATAATTAGGAGGCAATATGCAAATAATAACAAGTAAAGATAATGAAACAATTAAAAATATAAAAAAATTAAAAGATAGAAAGTATAGGGATTTAAATAATGAATTTATCATAGAAGGAATTAAACTTGTAAAAGAAGCTATCTTAGAAAATGCTACAATAAATAAAATAGTAATTTGCGAAGAATGTTTAGAAAATTCTATGATAGATGAAAAAACATTATATGAAATTGCCAAATATGAATGTATATATGTTAGTAAAAAAATATTTGAAAGTATTTCAGATGTAACACATCCACAAGGAATTATGGCAGTTATAGAAAAAAATAATAAAAAACCAATTAATTATACAGAAGATATAATTGTGGCTTTAGATGGCTTGCAAGATCCAGGAAATTTAGGAACAATTTTAAGAACTATAGATAGTGCTAACTTAACTCAAATAATTGTTTCAAAAGAAACTGTTGATGCATATAATCCTAAAGTTGTAAGATCAACTATGGGAGCAATTTTTAGAGTGAATATTGTTCAAGTAGATGATTTGAAAGAAACTTTAAAAGAAATAAAAAGACATAAATATAAAGTTATGAGTACTTCTTTAGAAGCTAAAAAAAGTATTTATGAAATAGATTATAATAAAAAAGTGTTAGTAATTGGTAACGAAGCCAATGGTGTTAGCAAAGAAATTTTAGATATGGCAGATGAAAAAATAATTATACCAATGCTTGGAAAAACAGAAAGTTTAAATGCTTCTGTTGCAACAAGTATAATAGTTTATGAATATATAAGAAGAAAAATAACAGGACAAATGTAATGTCCTGTTATTCATTTATATCTTCACAATTTAAAGCTTTCATAATTTGAGGATAAATTTCTGTTGCATTATTTTTCCAGTTATCAACTATTCGTTTAGCATGTTCACTAGAACCTGCAAATGTTCTTATTTCAAAAACTGTTTCACCATTTTCAGTTATTTTACATTTTACATTAAATGATTTTTCATTTTTAGGAACATATTCAGCAGTAACTGCAACTTCATTTTCAATTATATTTAATTCATTTTTAAAATTTTTGTCTACTTTTAGTTTTAATATTCCTGGAATCATATCACCAGTAAGTTTTAGAGCTTCTATTCCTTTATCAGTAATTTTATATAATGTGTTTTCTTCCAATTTTATAGATGTAATATATTCAGCTGAGATTAAATCTAATAAAAACTGTTGAAAATAAAAATAATTTATATCTGTAATTGTTAATACTAATTTTAAAAATTCTTCGTTTGTAATTGGTCTATTTATTTTATATAAAATATAAAGAATTAAAGCTTTTAATTCTGCCATTGTGTCTTTATCAGAAGCTAATTTCATTTTTTGCTCACTCCTTATGTATTAATATACAAATTATAACACGAATTATCAAAAAATACTATTATATTTTTATAAAAAATGTTATAATCAAAAGGACTTATACGGAGGTAAATATGAAAAATTATTACGAAGTTTTAGAAGTAAACGAAAACGCATCTAAAGAGGTAATTGAAAAAGCGTATAAAGTGCTTGCCAAAAAATATCATCCGGATTTACAAGAAGATAAAAATAAAAAAGCTGCAGAAGAAAAAATAAAAGTATTAAACGAAGCTTATGAGGTTTTGTCAGATCCAAATAAAAAACAATCATATGATGCAAAATTGCAAAGAGCAAAAGAAGAGGAAGAAAGAAAAAAGCAAGTTCAGCAAGCTGCATATGTTAATAATGTACAAAATTTGTATAGAGAACAATATGGAGGTACAGCAAATACAACCTCACAAAAAGAGCAAAAGAAAATTAATAAACAATTTAAAAGAGAATATAAAAAAGAATTATTAAGATTAAGAGTTACAGGATTTTTAAGAAAATTAGGGGCGACATGCTTAGTTTTAGGAATTGTATTTTTAATATGTTTCTTAATATACAAAATACCAGCAACAAATAGATGGATAAAAAATTGGGTAAATGAAACTCCAGTAGTAAAATATATTATAGATGCTATAAGCTAATAAAAATTAAAATTTGACAGATACTAAGTAAGAAGTGTATAATATTAGACTGGAATAAAAAGATAATAGAAAGGAAGTTTTTAATATGGTAGATAAGAGAAAAATCGTATTAGTAGGAACAGGATTTGTAGGAATGAGTATGGCATATGCTTTATTAAATCAAGGCGGAATTAATGAATTAGTATTAATTGATGTTCTTAAAGATAAAGCAGAAGGTGAAGCAATGGACTTAGCTCATGGTATGCCTTGTGCTCCAAATGATATGATTATAAAAGCAGGAGACTATGATGAATGTAAAGATGCAAATATTGTAGTAATAACAGCTGGATTAAGTCAAAAACCAGGACAAACAAGATTGGATTTAGCTTCTGCAAATGCTAAAATAATGAAAGAAATTACAGAAAGTGTTGTTGCTAGTGGATTTAAAGGAATATTTTTAATAGCAAGTAATCCAGTAGATTTAATGACATATGTTGTAAGAGAAGTTTCTGGATTTGATAGTTCAAAAGTTATTGGATCAGGAACAGTTTTAGATACAGCTAGATTAAGATATTTAATTGGAAAATATTTAAAAGTTTCTAGTAAAAATGTACATGCATATATAATGGGAGAACATGGAGATTCATCATTTGTTCCATGGAATCATGCAAATGTAGGATGCAAAAAAATGACAGAAATTATGAAAGATAATCATCATCCAATGACAGACTTAGAAAAAATATATACAGAAGTTCAACAAGCAGCTTATGAAATTATAAATAGAAAGAAAGCCACATATTATGGAATTGGTTTAGGTTTAACTAAAATAATAAAAGCTATATTAAATGATCAAAATGAAATAATGACAGTTTCAACATATTTAAAAGGTGAATATGGTCACGAAGGATTATACATTGGTGTTCCAACAATTATAAATAGAAAAGGAGCTAGAGAAGTATTAGAACTTCCTTTAGAAGGCGACGAAAAAGAAAAATTTGATAAAAGTTGTGAAACATTAATGTCAATGAAAAGTGAAATTGATAAAGTTATAAAAGGATAAGAACAAATTTACGTTAGTAAAATTGTGTGCAATTTCTTAATATAAAAAAATACATCGAAAGATGTATTTTTTTTGTTAGTTTTAAAAAATAAAGTTTACGTAGGAAAAATAAAGAAAAATTACAAAAATATTACAGAATTGTATTGACTTAAAGCCCTAACCGTTGTATAATAGTTGAGCATGAGATTAGCGATGAAGTAGAATGTGGCTACAAGCCTAGGGAACAACAGGTTTGGAGGGAACTTCTATGGAGTATGTCTTGGCTTAGACCGGGCGGTAAGTTAAGTTAGTCGTGCGAAGCGAAGC
>CALXVT010000026.1 GCA_944392175.1 uncultured Clostridia bacterium | reverse complement strand
AATCGGTTATAACAATATAGAGTACTCAAAGTATATATTTTTCAAAAAAGTGTGACATATGATTGACTAACCTACAAGCGAAGTTGCGAAAAGTAAAAAAATGTATTGACTAAGCCAAAAGAATTTGGTAAAATGTATATGCTGTAAACAGCATATGCGAAAGTAGCTCAGTTGGTAGAGTGCAACCTTGCCAAGGTTGATGTCGCGAGTTCGAGCCTCGTCTTTCGCTCCAGATTATAAGTCATTCGTGATTATAATTTGCGAATGACTTATACATTTAATGTGGTAATATATTTTTAATATTATCATATAATATACTAATATTAAATTTATTTAAATGGCGACATAGCCAAGTTGCTGAGCCTGTGCGAAACGAAGTGAGCTACAGTCTCAGTATACGGTAACATTATAACTAATTTAAACGGCGACATAGCCAAGTGGCTAAGGCACGAGTCTGCAAAACTCTGATCCCCGGTTCGAATCCGGGTGTCGCCTCCAAAAAAACAGCAATTTATAAAAGAATTGTTGTTTTTTCTGTTTGTAAGCTTCCGGCTATGCCGGTAGGAACGTAGGCTTAAGCTACGTAACGAAGCAACTCCCTTCATGATATAATATCAATATGTTTCGACGCATAATTGATAAAAAAATGAAGGGAGTTGCGTATCATGAATAGTATATTCAGTAATAAAACCAAAGATGAAAGCACTACATATGATACAATGTCAAGTCTATCACATACTAAGTGGAATTGTAAATATCATATAGTGTTCACACCAAAATATAGGAGGAAAATTTTTTATGGACAAAAAAGATTAGAAATAGGTAAAATATTGAGAGATATATCAGATTGGCAGGGAGTGAAAATAATAGAGGCTGAAGTTTGCCCAGATTACGTGCATATGTTTGTAGAAATACCACCAAAATTATCAGTATCAAAATATATGGGAATATTAAAGGGCAAAAGCAGCCTCATAATTTTCCAGAGGTGGTCAAATTTGAAGTATAAATTTGGACAACGAAGTTTTTTGATGCCGTGGCTACTATGTAGACACGGTAGGTAAAAATGCCAAAAGAATAGCAGAATATGTAAGAAATCAATTACAAGAAGATATGATGTATGACCAAATATCAATAAAAGAATATAAAGACCCGTTTAACGGGTAACGAGAAACGCATGCGTCGGAACAGCTATGAGCCTTGAGGCTCTGCTTGTAACATAGCCTTTTAGGCGTTATGAGTAAAAAGCCCCCGGCTTAGCCGGGGGATAATTACTTAGACACATCCAACACCAATATATAGCATCTAATTACCTTCTTTTACAATAGTAATTAATTACTATAAGAATCAAATTCAGAAATTTCAGGATATTCATCATCCAATGTATCTGGATTTAATCTTAAATAAAGCATTGGATCATTTTTTGCATTTTCTATTGTTTCTGCATTATAAGCACTTATACCATGAAAATTAGTATTATATTTTGTATTATTAGTTACTTTTAATTTTACATCAAATGTGTGCTCACTATCATTAACATCTGGGAAATTTTCTGAAGTTACTAAATCAGAAATTTCAAAAGTAATAATTGCTTCATTATTCCCTAATTGATGGACATCTTTGATTTCATTTACACTTGTTCTCATAATATTTACATCATCAGATAAGGATAAACTAATTAAAAGCTCTTTTTTTAATTCTTCACCAGTGATATCTTTAAAAATAGTTCCTTCATCGTCAATATAATAACCTGGTCTAAGATCAGTAAATGAATAAGTTTCACCAGTTCTTCCATCAATGTATTTAGTGTCATCTGTATTGGTTAAAAAATATTTTTGGTTATTATTATCATAAATATAAATAGTATTATTTTCTATTGATGAAATTCTACCTTCAGAAAATGAGGAATTTTCTGCATCCTGAATTGTGTTATTTGCTAAATCATTTGTTTCAATTGATTCTACATTTGTATTATCATCTGGGAATTGCCTTTTATATTCTTCACTTGTTTCGGCTAATGCCCATGCAAAAAATCCTATCCAAAAAAGTATTATTAAAGTTAAAATCCCAATCCCAATATTTTTCGTAATTTTTTTATCATACTTTTTTCCGAGTAAAAATAAGATTAGTCCTATAATAGCTAATATAATTGTAATTCTTATTAATACCATAAAATCACTTCCTTATTTTTTAAAATAATTCCATATTTCCATATATTGATTTAATTGTATTTCTTTTTTTATTTGTGAAGCTGGATGGTATAAAGGAATAATAACAAAATTATCTAAAATAAATTTGCCATAAGTTTCAATTGTTTCAGTTAAAGTAGAGCATATTTTAAAACCGTATCTCATAGAAAGTGAATATATTGGATAATATCCAAGAGTAAGTATAATTTTAGGTTTAACAATACCTATCTGTTTCTTTAAAAATTCTGAACAATTGCAAGTAGAAACTTTTAAATTAATGTTACTTCCTCTATAGTTATTACCTTTTCTAGCACACATAATTGCATTGGTAATATAAATGTCATCTAAAGATATATTTATATTAAAATTTTTGGCTGATTGAACTAAATATTTTGTTAATAATCGTTTTGTCGTACTTTTTTCTTGTTCAATAATATTTTTCCAATTTTTTTTGCTAGGATTATTTATATATAATTCATGAAATTTATTCATATCTATAAAAGGTCCCCAATCTTGCCCAACTAACATAATTTTAGCATCTAATCGGTTATACCAATCTGTCCAAATTGAAGGAATATTTTTATAAAAACATTCGTTTTCAAATATATTAATCAAAGACTGGTCATTTCCTTTTTTAGATTTTAAATTTTTACATTTAGTACATATAGACATTTGTTTAAATAGATTATCTAATTCATCATTTTTTCGCATAATACCTCCATTTTAGATATTATAACACTAAAAACATTAAAGCTATATACTTTTCACTATAAATAATATATAATAATCCAAAGGAAAGGAGAAGCTTATGGAAAGAGTAATAATAGATATTGGTTCAGGAAATATAAAATCATACACAGTAGATGAAAATAAAAAAGTTACACCATTATATCAAAAAAATATAATGTTTAAAGCACATTTTTCTAAGGAAAATGGAATAGCTGAAAATGATAAAGAAGAATTAATAAAAGGGATAAAAGATATTAAAAAATTAAGTGCTGGAAAGCCAATTTCAGCATATGCAACTTCTGTTTTTAGAATGTTAAGTGAAAAACAGTTAAGTGCGTTGAGAATAGATTTAATAAGAGAAACAGGCTTAGGAATAAATGTAATTAGTCCAGAGCAAGAAGAAATATATATGGCAAAATCTGTTGGAAATATAGAAGAATTGGATACACCATATTTAGTATGTTGTGTTGGAGGAAGTTCAACAGAAATGATAGTAATGCAAAAGGGAAAAATATTAGAGCAAATTACAGAAGAATTTGCAACAGGTGATATGTTAAGAAGATTTCCAGGAATAGCTGAAGATAGGTGTACTGTATCAGAAGAGGAACTAAGAGAATATATTGAACAGAATTTTAAAAAATTACCAACAATAAAATGCGAAAATGCAGTATTTACGGGATTTCATTTAACATATAATACAGTTGCTAAAAATCCTATGCATGAAAATGATATGTTTAGCAGAGCAGATATCCCATATTATTTAACAACTGAAGAATTTAAAACTAATAATAGTAATGCAATAAGAAATAGAAGTTTAAAAGAATTAAAGAAAGGATATCCGGAAAATCCAAATTTTATGAATGGTACAAGAGGTGCTAATACAATAGTTAGTTATATACTAGAAAAAGTTGGAGCTAAGAGAATTTTCCCAACAGATTTAAATATGATAAATGGAATTGTTGCAGAATTAGATGAAAGGGAAGAGAGAAATTAAAAGGAGAAAAAATGTTAAAAAAAGTTTTAAAATTAGGCGAATTAACATTAATGAAAAAATATAAAGAGCAAGAAAGAATTAGGCACACTTTGGTTGATTTATTTTGGGAGTGTACATTAACTTGTAATGCACATTGTAAACACTGTGGAAGTAGTGCAGAAAAAAGAAAATATGAAGGTGAATTAACAACAGATGAAATCAAGTCCGCATTTAAACAAATAGCAAATGATATGGACGCATCAAAAATATTAATAAATGTAACAGGTGGAGAGCCATTAGTCAGAAAAGATTTATGCGAAGTAATGGAATATGCAACAAATGAACTTGGATTTCGTTGGGGAATGACTACAAATGGAATTTTATTAAATGAAGGAAATATAGAAAAACTAAAAAAGGCTAATATGGAGACAATCTCTATAAGTATTGATGGTTTAAGAGAAACACATGATGATTTTAGAGGAGTACCAGGTTCATATGATATTATTATAAATAATATAAAAAAATTAAAAGAAGCTGGATATGTAAAACATCTTCAAGTTACTACTGTTTTTAATAAAGAAAATATAAAACAGATTAACAAATTATATGATGTAATGTTAGGATTAGGATTAGATTCATGGAGACTAGTTTCTATGGATCCAATAGGAAGAGCAAATGAAAATGATGAGTTATTACTTGATGGTAAAGAAATAAAACAGATTTTAGATTTTATAAAATCAAAGAAAAAGGATAAAAGATTAATGCTTGAATATGGTTGCCCAGGATTTTTAGGATTGGATTATGAAAAAGATGTTAGAGGTGGATATTTTTATTGCAGAACAGGAATAAATATTGCTAGCATCTTATATAATGGTGATTTATTTGTTTGTCCAAATGTACCTAGAGTAAAAAGATTTATTCAAGGTAATATTAGAGTAGACAATTTTAAAGATGTTTGGGATAATAAATATAAAGAATTTAGAGATGAAAATAGAACCAAATGTGAAGAATGTGGAAAATGCGAGTACTGGGAATACTGTTTAGGAGGAGCTTTTCATACTTGGAATTTTGAAAAAAATGTGCAAAATAAATGTACTTATAATATGATTAAAGAATCATAAGGTTGAATGAAAAGGGGGATAACAAATGAAAAAATTTATTTCAAAAATAAAAAAAGTAGTAGTTTTGATAATTGGAACAATAATAGCATTACCAAGTAAGATTTATGCGGTATTTGATGATTCAATTTCTGCACTATATGGAGTATATGAACCGCCTAATCCACTGGAAGAATTTTGGAAAATTGCACGATTTTTTATAATACCAATAATTTTATTAATAGGTATAATAGTTTATTTGACCAAAAAGAAAACAAGTACAAGGAATAAAGTTTTAATAATTTTAGCATTTATAATTATCATGGCAATATTATATTGTATAATAAATGCAATTAACTCAAATTTATTTTAGTATGCCTAAAGAATTATAATGCTAAATGAAAAGGGGATAAAATGAAAAAATTTATTTCAAGAATAAAAAGAGTAGTAGTTATGGCAATGGGAGTAATAATAGCTCTTCCTGGTAAGATATTTGCAGCAATGGCACCAGAAAATTTTATAAATAAGTATCAAACATTATATGGAGTTCGAAATCCAGTGTCTCTTATAATAGAAGTAATTTGGAATGTTGCGAGAATCACAATAATACCAATAGCTGTATTAATAGGATTAATTGTGTATTTTAAAAAGAATAAAAGTAGTACAAATAAAAAAGTATTAGTAACAATATTAACAATTGCAATAGTTGCAGTTATATATTGTATAATCAACCTAATTTTTAAATTTTTGTTAAATTTTTAAAATTAAAAGACGCCTCTTTTATGAGGCGTCTTTTAGTCCAGATGTATATACTATAAATTCATTGAGAGCAGGAATATGTCCATAAATCCCAATGCCTTTTAAGTATGGAGAAATTAAACTAATAAACTCTTTCTCCTGAGCATCTGAAAGTATGGAGTTGCAATGCCATATTACAGAAGATCTGATGTTTTTATCAAATCTTATAAACTGCATACCGAATTTTTTTCCATACCGTGTTAAAACTTCTTCAACAGTTATAATTTCTGCCATATGATTTCCCTCCTGATTATAAACGGCGATATTTACGCTACAATTATATCATATTATGTAAATTTAATCAATTTGTTTCCAATAATATTCACCATTATCATTTTTATAGCAATCTAGAGGAAGATAATTAGTAGATTTATCTATTAAAAATGTTTTCAAAAATAATTTATCACTTTTAACAATTTCTTTTGAGTTTACGATTTCTTCTTTTGTAAAAAATTTATACTCAAATTCTGGATTAGAAATTATATCATTAGGATTCATTTCTAAAAGACATACATAAAGCAAACTTGTTTTTTCTTTATCATGCATTATTTCTGTAGAAAAACCAAGAAGTTCTTTAAATTTCATTTTAATTCCAATTTCTTCAAACATTTCACGTTCAACTGCTTCATTAATATGTTCGCATTCTTCTACTTTACCACCTGGTATTGCCCATAATCCGGGAAAGTCACCACGTTCACGTTTAACTAATAATATTTTATCTTCTTTTTGAACAATTCCAATAGCTACATTAACCATTTTAATACCTCCATATTTAGTATTTGTTAGAATTATATCATATAATATTAATCTGTACACAAAAAGTGTTTTAAACCTTGTTATTCAGGCAAAATTAGAGTATAATAGACAAAGACTAAAATAAGAAAAGAGGGTATACATGAAAGTAGTAAATAAATATAGAAATTATACATGTGGAGAATTAAGAATAGAAAATGTAAATGAAGAAGTTAGACTTTCAGGTTGGGTACAAAAAGTAAGAAACTTAGGTGGAATGGTTTTTATTGACCTAAGAGATGAATTTGGAATTACTCAAATAATTGTAAATAATGATAATCCAGAACTAGAAAATATGGCAAAAGAATTAAATACAGAAAGTTGTATACATATAGAAGGAAAAGTTGTGGAAAGAGCAAGTAAAAATCCTAATATGTCAACAGGTGATATAGAAGTAATTGCAAGTAAAATAGAAGTATTAGGAAAATGTAAAAATGTATTACCATTTGAGATAAATACAGAGCAAGAAGTAAGAGAAGATTTAAGATTAGAATATAGATTTTTAGATTTAAGAAATGAAAAATTACACAATAGTATTTTACTTCGTTCTAAAATATTAAAAGCAATTAGAGATAAAATGGATGAATTAGATTTTACAGAAATCCAAACACCAATCCTAGCAAACTCATCACCAGAAGGTGCAAGAGATTATTTAGTACCAAGTAGATTAAATCCAGGGGAATTTTATGCTTTACCTCAAGCACCACAACAATTTAAACAATTATTAATGGTATCAGGATTTAATAAATATTATCAAATAGCTCCATGTTTTAGAGACGAAGATCCTAGAGCAGATAGAGCACCAGGAGAATTCTATCAATTAGACTTTGAAATGAGTTTTGCAACACAAGAAGATGTATTTAATGTAATAGAAGAAGTAATACCAAGTATATTTAAGAAATTTACAACTTGGAAAGTAGATGAAGGACCATTTATACGTATTCCATATAAAGAAGCAATGGAAAAATACGGTATAGATAAACCAGACTTAAGAAACCCACTTATAATACAAGATATTACAGAATTATTTAAAGATTCAGATTTTAATGCATTCAAAGGAAAAACTGTTAAAGTTATTGTTGTTCCAGAGGGAAGCAAACAAGGGAGAAAATTTTTTGATAAAATGGGAGAATTTGCAACATCAGCAGATGTAGGAGCAAAAGGTTTAGCTTGGACTAAAATAGAAGAAAGTGGAGAAGTAGCAGGAGGAATTGCTAAATTTATAACAGAAGATATAAAAAATGCATTATTTGAAAAATACGATGTAAAAAACGGAGATGCAATGTTCTTTATTGCTGATGAATTTACAAAAGCACAAAAAATTGCAGGTCTAGTTAGAATAGAACTTGGAAAAAGATTAGACTTATTAGAAAAAGATGTATATCGTTTCTGCTTTATTGTAGATTTCCCAATGTATGAATTATCAGATGAAGGAACAATAGACTTTAGCCATAACCCATTTTCTATGCCACAAGGTGGATTAGAAGCATTAAATACAAAAGATCCATTAGATGTATATGCATATCAATATGATTTAGTATGTAATGGATATGAAATGGCTTCAGGTGCAGTTAGAAATCATAATCCAGAAATAATGGTAAAAGCTTTCGAAATCGCAGGATATACAGAAGAAGATGTGAAAAATAGATTTGGAGCCTTATATAATGCATTTCAATATGGTACTCCACCACATGCAGGTGCTGCACCAGGAATTGATAGAATGGTAATGTTAATTGCAGATTCACAAAACATTAGAGAAGTAATAGCATTCCCTAAAAATAAAAAGGCTAGAGATTTATTAATGAGAGCACCATCTAAAGTTACAGAAGAGCAATTAAAAGATGTTCATATTAAATTGGATTTAGATAAATAAGTTTAATAAAATAAGTGATATATAAGTGAAAATCCTTGAAAATATTGAAAAATAAGCAAAAACGTGATATAGTTATAGAAATTTGAAACTTGTAGGAACATTCATTCATTATAATTCAAGGAGGAAAATAAGATGGAGAGCTTCGAAGAAATTTATGGGCGGTATGACGATTTATGTAGGAAAAATATAAGAAGTGAGCAGGATTTGCTTAATTTTGAAAAAATAAATTTAATAAAAGAGAGACTTTTCAATAATAAGCAACCGGATAAGTTTCACCGCGTTAAGGGAGAGCCTTTTATAAAAGACATGAAATTCTTCGGTAAAGATGTTATCATACCAGTAGGTGAGATTGATGTTGGTAAAACATATTGGTCTCAGATCTTTTTAAAAGAGTATCCGCAGTTTGAATATTTTTCATATGGCAGAACATATGATTTGATTGATATGCAACGGACTGAAAAGTATGATAAAATCATAGCAGGACCGTTTACACATCAATCAGAACGAAAATGTACTCAGATGACGGAAGAATTTGTTCAGACATCAAATGGACAAATAATAATTGATGGGTATCTAATGAATCTACCATTCAGAGCTGCTCTGATAAAATTCTTAAAGCAATATGATTTTAAGATTCATGTTGTATATTTCTCTATGGAATATCTAGTAAGGCATTTTTATGAAAATGCCTGTAAAGCTGTTGTTAAAAGTGTTCTTTACGAACGCTATATAAAAAGCTTTAAAAAAAGATATATAAAAGAGGGAAGAATTGATGAACTCTTTTATATTGAAGACCATATAATAGAGCTCGTTAGCAAGAGAAGAAGAATGAGTTCGGAAGAAATATACACGAAGTATTTAAATGATCCAGAGGTAAAGGAAAGACTCAGTGATGAAATTAATGCACTGACTCGTAATATTTATCAATACCATGACTATGCTCAAGAATCAAGAATTATGTACTATGGGAGTGATATTTTTTATTGGATTCATGAATGAGAGGAATGAAAGGAAAGTTAAATAATTTTAAAAAGGTGATAGCTTGAAGCTGTCACCTTTTCCTTTTAATACAATTAATAGCAAATATAGATATAAAGATAGATTCATAAAAAATAAAAAATCTCATATAGTTATAGTAAAACTATATGAGATTTTTTGAGGTGTATTATGATATTTTTTAATAAAAAAAGAATAATAGCAATTAGCTTGCTATTATTGGCAGTAACATTAATTTGTTTAATAAATCCGTTTATAGAGCCAGAATCAAAAGAAACAGTGGCACTTCCAGTAAGTAATAAAGTTGTAGTAGTGGATGCAGGACATGGAAATCCAGACGGAGGAGCAGAAAGTAAAGACGGAGTAAGTGAAGCTAATATAAATTTAAAAATAGCATTAAAATTACAAAGTTTACTAGAGCAAAGTGGAACAACAGTAATACTTACAAGATCTGATGAAAATGGAATATATGATTTAGATAAAACAACTTTAAAAGAAAAAAAGATATCAGATATAAAAAATAGAGTAAAAATAGGAAATTCATCACAAGCGGATATTTTTGTTTCTATACATTTAAATAAAATACCACAAGAGCAGTATTCAGGATGGCAGACCTTTTATAAAAAAGATAACGAGGATGGTAAAAGATTAGCCACAGCAATACAAAATAATATTGGAACAGCAACTAAAAAAGAAAATAACCGTGTACCAATGAAAATTGATAATGTATATATTGTAAAAAATGTAGAGATACCTCTTACAATAGTAGAATGTGGATTCTTATCAAATGCAGAAGAGGAAAGAGAACTACAAGATAACGAATATCAAGACAAAATTGCATGGGGAATATATAATGGAATAATTGAATACTTTTATGAAAGCTAAAAGATAAATTGGAAAAAGTAGATACTCTTTAACAAGAAAGAGTATCTACTTTTGGGTATATATTTATCTGTGAATATAAGTAAAACTTATATCCAAGATAAAATATATTAATTTTACAAATAGTGGAAAAGACTTTATAATAAATTATGTAAACACAAGAGGAGGTGAACTATAATGAATACATATAAAAAGATATTGGAAATGGAATCAGTTGTTTTATTAAAATTACAACAGGATAAAAAAGCTTTAGAAAAAATAAGAAATAAATTATATTGGGACAAGTCTTTTATTGTAGAAAAACTTATTCAATACTTAGAAAAGGATTTAGGTGTTAAATATTATCACTATGAGATTATTGATGAAAACTATAATTTTATAGATTTGTTAGTAAAAGAAGATAGTGATATCTATAAAAAAGAAATAAAAGGTAACGAATTTCTAAATTACAATATAGAAAATCTTATAAATAAAAAATATACAGATAACACTGATGAAATAATTATTATAGGTATAAATTCAGATAATAATTATTTAAATTTACAATATCTATGTGATTCATTAAGTTACAAATTTTTATCGTATTCAGACAAATTAAAAGAGAAATTAAATACATTTACAGAATATGTGTTAAATAAAAATATGTAAGGAGGAATAAAAAATGAAAGGTTATCAAGGGATATTCTTTGATGAGCCTACAAAAGAAAAGTTAATAGATTTACAAAAGAATCCATTAAAAGAAGTAGTAAAAGATATGCATATTACTTTTTTATTTGGGAAAACAGAAAAGTATCCAACCCAATTAATGGAAAAAGAAACACCTTTAGAAATTATAGGTTATGCATCAGATGGAAAAAATAGTGGTTTTGAAGTAAAACTTCCAGAATATTTAGAAAAATATTATAAAAATTCTGCACCACCACATATAACAGTTTCTATAGGAGAAGTTGATGGAGTAAAAGGAAAGCCAGTAGATACTGGAAAATTAGATTTTAAGCCATTAGAAGAGCCTATAACTATATCAGGTAAATTAGGATATTTTATATATGGAAAAGGAAAAGTACTTGATAATAGTACATTTGAAGAAAAAAGTGAAGAAAGAAAGGAAGAGATAAAAGTGAATATAATTGATACTCAAGAATTAGCACATAAATTAGGAATGAAACCTATACAAAGAACATTAGGAAATGGAAGAGTTGTAGAACAAATAGTATGGGATAAAGAAAATTTACAAAAAGCAGTAAAAGAAGTAAAAGGATTATCAGCAAAAGGTGAAGAAGTAAGAATTACAGGACCTGCACCAGCATGGATGGTATCTGCACTAACACATACTGTACATCCAAGTCCAGTTAGTGTGTATGTACCTCAAATAGATAAATATGTACCAGTAGGAAGTTTAAAACATGGTGAGAGAAATCCAGAAGGTGAAGTAAGTTTTGAGGTTAAAGAAAAAGGAAATGCAGTTTTAGTAGAATATTCTATGGATTGTGATGTATATGATGAAAATAATCTATCAAAAGTAGTTGTACCGGAAGTTTCAAAAGGAAAACATGTATATATATCAGGAAGAGGACCAAATTATTTAACTACATCAATTGCAGAATCATATGCACATACAAATGGTAGTGTATCTTTATATCAACCAGGTACAGGATATACATGTGCAATTACACATTCAAGAGAAAAAGAATTAGGAGATGTAGTCAATGATCCGTTTATAATGGAAGAAATAAAAGAAAATCTAACAGAAAAGGCTAAAAAAGGACCTTCTTTAGATGATTAATATTGAATTTTAGTAAATGGAATATAATGAGTGATAAAACTAAAAAGATGACAGAACTTTTTGTATGTCATCTTTTATAGTATAAAAATTACATATGTAAAATAAAAAAATAATAGTAATGAAACAATAAATTAAAAAAATAGGAGGAATAAAAATGGAAGAAAAAATAGGAGTATTAGATAAATTTGAGGTGACTGCAAAAGTTGCTACAGATCAAATGTGGGATGATATTTCAAATAAAGTATACGATGGAGAGGATGCGAGGCTAGGAACACATCATTGGGAAGGCTGTCCTTTACCAATGATTCCAACAGTTGAATTTATGGATGATGGAACAAATCTTTTAATTGTGACAAAAGAAGGGTATGAGGCATATAAATCTGCACACGCAGATGATGTAATAATTGCAAATTGTAATGGAATTAATGGAACTTATGATATGGTAAAAAATGATATTGATGTAGTTTATGTTGTTCCAGAAGAATTTATTATAGAATATAATGCAAGTAAAGAAGAAAGAGAAGCTTTTATTAAAGAGCAACAAGATAAGAGGAAAGAATTAGGGATAGAAAAAAGCGAATTAGATATTTCTGATATTTTAAATCATAAACCTATAGTAATTGAAGAAGAAAAAATAGATGATGAAACTAAAAAGAAATTTTTAAGAACTTTACCAGACGAAATAGTACCAGATAAAAGTGATGAAGCACTTAAGAAAATAATAGAAAGTGAAAAAATAAATACATTAAATAATGGAGAACTAGATATTAGATTTGGAGAAAGTGTATCAATTATAAGAACTTCAGATGTCTACGAATATAGAAATGATTATGATATAGACAAATATTCATATGATGGTAAAAAAATAGAAAAAATTTCTTATGAAAATAATCAGTATAATTACAAATCAGATTATGCAACATATGATGAAAACGGTGATCTTTTATATTCAAAAACAGTTGGAGATTTTTCTGATGGCTTATATTATAATACACTTTATATAGCAAGTGGAAAAGATAGTATGTATATGGAACATGGTATAGGTCATGATTATTCTGATGGATATGAAGAGTATTACTATTACGATTCAAGATTTACTGTTGATGGGAAAGATGTATCTGCAATTGAATATCTAAAAGCACATCCAGAATTAGAAGTAGATATTATTGATCAAATGGAAGATGCATGGAACTTTACTAGGAAACACGAGATAAAAGAATTAAAACAAGAATTAGACGAAATTGTAGATTATATGAATGCAAAATCTGAATTAACAGATTTAGTTGATAAAGATAAAAAACTAGATAAAAAATTAGATAAAGCAAATGAATTATTACAAGATTATCAAGCATTAAATGGTCAAGATGCACCAAGTTTAGATGGTGATGAAAATGAATAATAGTAATATAGAATTTTTAAAAAAAATAAAAGTTGATGTTGATATAAATCTAATTAATTTAAAAAATAAATTAAAAACAGGAGAAGCTAAAGTACAAGATTTAGATATAAAGCAAATTAAAGAATTAATTAATATATACAAAAAACAAATTGCAGAAAAAGAAAAAAGATTAAACAATATTAAAAATCAGATATTATATATAAGAAAAAATATATAAAAAATTAATGAACAAAGCGGGAACTATATAAATAGTGCCCGCTTTGACGTTTTTTGAACTTTAGGGACGGTCCTTAAAGTTCAAATCGTCGACATAATTCACAATGTTATGTAATATTTGATTGTAAAATTGTGATTATTTTATTTCTAAACAAGTCTATGAATTTAGCTCTATTGGTATCATTCATGGAATAATGGTATAATTTTCCATTAACTTTTTGATAATTAATTCAAGCAAAAAAGTGAACTTTAAGGACCGTCCCTAAAGTTCATCGCATAAAATTACCAAACATGGAAAAAATAAACCTAAAGTTATTTTAGGAGTGATAACCATGTTTGGTGTTTTATTAGATAAAAAACAACTGGAAAAATATATGGAAAAGCTTGCTTCTGATCAAGTAATACAGGAATATTCGGATGAAAGAACATATCCAATTGAAAGATTGCAAAAATCATTTGATTATATAACTATGGTATATAATCTATTAAACGAGCATATAAAGCTTGGAATAGATATACATCCTGCTGGTGAATGGTTATTGGATAACTATTATATTGTAGAAGAAAAACTTAAAGAGATTAAAGAAACATTGACATTAAATAAATATAAAAAATTTTTTGGAATATCAAACGGAAGATATAAAGGATATGCAAGAATATATGTGTTAGCAAAGGAAATGTGTAATTATACTGATAATAATATAAATAAAGAAAATATAGAATATATGCTAATTTCATATCAAAAGAAAAAAACACTTACAATGGATGAAATGTGGAATATTGGTATATTTATTCAAATAGTAGTTATAGAAAATATTAAAGAAATATGTGAAAAAATTTATTCTAGTCAAATACAAAAATATAAAGCTGAAAGTATTATAGAAAGAATAATTGATAACAAAGAAAAAGATTTGCAAATATTTACTAAAAAATCTTATAAAAATAAAAAATTAGGTTTTGGAGAGATTAAATATCCTTTTATTGAATATATGTCATATAAATTAAAAAAGAGTGATAAAGATACTTTTTTATATATAGAAGCATTAAATGACACTGTTTTAAAAATGGGAACAACAACAAATGATGTAATTAGAAAAGAGCACTTTGATATAGCGATAAAAAAAGTTATGATGGGAAATTGTATAACGACTTTAAAAAATATTTCGAGGATAGATTTTTTAAAAATTTTTGAAAAAACAAATGGAGTAGAGGAAATTTTAAAAGAAGATCCAGCAGATGTATATAGAAAAATGGATTATAAGACAAAAACATATTATAGGGGGAAAATAAAAGAATTATCTAATAAAACAAAAATTTCAGAAATATATATTGCGCAAAAGCTAGTGGAATTAGCTAGAAATAAAGAAGGAAAAAAAGCACATATTGGTTATTATTTAATAGATGATGGAAGGAAAGAGTTATTAAATAAGCTTGAATTTAAAGAGATTACTTTAAGTTCAAAACAAAAAACTAATTTATATATTTCAACTATAAGTATTATAAGTATAATGCTTTCTATACTTATAGGAATTTTTACTAAAAATTATATTTTAGCAATATTTACAGTAATTCCAATATATGAAGTTGTAAACCAATTTATTCAATATATATTAAGCAAATCTGTTAAGCCAAAACTTTTACCAAAAATAGATCTTCAAAACGGAATTTCAAAAGAACAAGCAACAATGGTAGTTGTGCCAACAATATTAGATTCTAAAGAAAAAACAATAGAAATGCTTAGAAAATTAGAAGTATATTATTTAGCTAATAAAAGTGATAATTTATATTTTACTTTACTAGGTGACTGTATGCCATCAAACATAGAAAAAAGTACTTTAGATGAGGAAATTATAGAAATTGGAATTAGAGTTGCAGATTATTTTAATAAAAAACATGGAAAGGAAATTTTTAATTTTTTATATAGGAAAAGAAGATGGAGTGATTCGGAAGAAAAATATATAGGCTGGGAAAGAAAAAGAGGAATGCTTATGCAATTTAATTCTTTTATGCTTACGAATAATGAGGAGGATTTTATTGCAAATACAATTAACAATATGAAAGAAAAGCCAAAAATAAAATATGTAATAACTTTAGATTCAGATACAAATTTAATATTTAATTCTGCATTTGAATTAATAGGTACAATGGAACATATCTTAAACAAACCAGAAATAGAGAATGGAATAGTTGTTAAAGGCCATGGAATTATTCAACCAAAAATCGGAATAAATTTAGATAATAGCAATAAAACAATTTTTACAAAAATATTTGCTGGAAATGCTGGTACAGACCTATATACAAATGCTAATTCTGATTTTTATCAAGATAATTTTGATGAAGGAATTTTTACTGGAAAAGGGATATATGATTTAAAAGTTTTCTATGATGTAATGCAAAATGTAATACCAGAAAATACAGTATTAAGTCATGATTTACTAGAAGGTTCATATTTAAGATGTGGTTTAGCAACAGATATATTATTAATGGATGGATATCCAAGTAATTATATTTCGTTTATGACTAGGCTTGCTAGATGGATAAGAGGAGATTTCCAAATATGTAATTGGATAAGTAAAAGAATAAAAAATTCAAATGGAAAAATAATTGAAAATCCATTAAATACACTATCAAAATATAAGATATTTGATAATTTAAGAAGAGCAGTGGTAAGTGTATTTTCTCTACTTATATTGGTTTATGGATTAATCACACAAGAAAACTTTTTTAGTATTTTAGCATTATGTATTATTAATATTTCAGAAATTTTGGATATACTAAATAGAATAGTTTTTAGAAAAGATGGACCAAAATTTAAAAAGACTTTTGCAACAACTATAAATGGAGTAGAAGGAACAATAATTAAAATAGTATTAAACATTATATTACTTCCTACAAAGGCTTATATAGAGACTAAATCTATAATTGAGGCTTTATACAGAAAATATTTAAGTAGAAAACATTTACTTGAATGGACTACTGCCGAAGAGGCTGAAGCAATAAAAAACAATAATATAGATATATATTTTAAATATATGTTTGTAAATCTAATTGTAGCATTAATAATTAATTTATTTAAGCCAATTCCAATTTGTATTTTTTTCGGAATACTTTGGACAATTAGTCCATTAATTGCTTACGAAATAAGTAAACAATTACCAGAATATGATCCATTAAAAACAGTGGATAAAGAACATCAAGAATATATTTTAAATATTGCAAAAGACACGTGGAAGTATTTTAAAGAATATATGACTAAAGAAAATAATTATTTACCACCAGATAATTATCAGGAAAATAGAAAAAACAAAGTAGTAAATAACACATCTTCTACAAATATAGGATTAGCAATGGTATCAGTTATATCAGCATATGATATGGGATTCGAAAATATTTATTATGCTATAGATATGTTAAAAAAGATGATAGATACAATATTAAATTTAGAAAAATGGAATGGACACTTATATAATTGGTATAACATAAAAACATTGGAACCATTAAGTCCAAAATATGTATCAACAGTTGATAGTGGAAATTTTATTGGATATTTATATATTGTTAAACAATTTTTTGTTGAACATTTTAGATTATATGACAATATGTTGGACTATATTTTAAAAATAAATAAAATTATATCAGAAACAAATTTTAAAGTATTATATGACGAGGATACAAAATTATTTTCTATAGGATTTAATGTAGATGAAAATAAATTAACTAATGCATATTATGATTTATTGGCATCAGAAGCAAGACAAGCAAGTTTTATTGCTATAAGTAAAAGAGATGTTCCTTTAAAACATTGGGCAAACTTAAATAGAACATTGACAGCAATGGATGGATATAAAGGATTAATATCATGGTCTGGTACAGCTTTTGAATATTTAATGCCAAATATAAATATGAAATCATATGAAGGAAGTTTAATAGATGAGTCTTGTAAATTTTTAATAATGAGTCAAATAAAATATAGCCAGATGCTAAAAATTCCATGGGGAATTTCGGAGTCGGCATTTAATTTAAAAGATTTAAATTCTAATTATCAGTATAAAGCGTTTGGAATACCATGGCTTGGTCTAAAAAGAGGATTAGGAGATGAAATAGTAGTATCAAGTTATGGTACTGTACTTGCACTATATAATTATCCTAAGACCGTTATTAAAAATTTAAAAGAATTAGAAAAAGAAGGAATTAGAGGAAAATATGGCTTATATGAATCTATAGATTATACAAAAAGTAGATTAAGAAAAAACGAGCAAAGAGCAGTTGTAAAAACATTTATGGCACATCATCAAGCACTTATTTTGTTATCAATAAATAACTTTTTTCATAAAAATATATTACAAAAAAGATTTTCAGAAAACGCAGAAATAAAATCAGTAGATATTTTGCTTCAAGAAAAAATTCCAGAGAACGTAATTATAACAAAGGAGAAAAAGGAGAGTCCGGAAAAATTGGTATATAAAGATTATGAATCATATTACAATGTGGAATTAGAAGATACTAAGGAAAAGGTTTGCAATGCAATTTCTAACCAAAAGTATACTGTAATAATGAATGAAAAAGGAGAAAGTTACAGCAAATACGGAAATATCTATATTAATAGGTTTAAAGAAACCGAAGATTATTCACAAGGCATTAATTTTTATATTAGAAATATAAAATATAATAGAATATGGAGTTCTAACTATTGTATAAATATTGCCAAACCTGACAAGTATAAAGTAATTTTCAATCCAGATAAAAGTACAATAGAAAGAATTGATGGAAATATAGAAACAAAAGTAGAAGTAACTGTAAGTCAAAATGAGCCAATAGAAATTAGAAAAATTGAACTTCAAAATATAGGAGAAACAGATGAAATATTAGAAGTTACGGGAGAATTCGAGCCTATAATTTCTACTATTAATGCAGACAATTCACATAAAGCTTTTAATAATTTATTTTTAAGATATTCATATGATAATGATAGACAAATAATATTAGTAGAAAGAAGAAAAAGGTTAGACGGTGAAAAAAATGAATTTTTAGGAGTTAATTTTTATACTGAAGATGAGACGATAGGAGAGTTAGAATATGAAATAGATGCTACAAAGTTTTATTCAAACAAGGAATTTGATATTCCTAAAGTTATACAAGAAGGAAAGAGATTTTCTAATAGTATTGGACTTGTAACAGAACCTATTGTAGCAATAAAAAGAACTTTAAAAATACCAGCAAAATCAAAAGTAACACTTTATTTTATAATTTCTATTTCAAACAATAAAGATGAAGTAATAAAAAATATTAATTTAACTAAAAACAAGGAAGTAATTCAAAATATTTTTAAAATATCAAAGGCGAAATCAATTGAAGAGGCAAGGTATTTACAAATAAAAGGAAAAGAATACATTTTGTATCAAAAGATACTTTCGTTTTTATTAAGAAATAATTATGTTCAAACATATTATAGAGATAAAATAAAAGATCAAAATTTTAAGAAACAAGATTTATGGAAATTTGGAATATCAGGAGATTTTCCTATTTTAACTTTAAAAATAAAAAATATAAATGATATATATATATTAAAGGAATTGTTGAAATTATATGAAGTACTAAAAACTAAAAATATAGAAATAGAATTTGTAATATTAAATGAAGAAGAAAATAATTATGAAGGTTATTTAAATGAATATATAGAAACAAGTATATTAAATGCTCATTTAGTATATATGAAGAATATAAGAACAGGTATATTTATTCTAAAAGAAGAAGAGCTTACAAAAAGAGAAAAAGATTTAATTTTATTTACTTCTAATTTAGTAATAGACGCAAGTATAGGAAATATAGAATATGGATTAAAGAAAATAAAGCAAATAACAGACAAAGAAAAGACGAATATCGAAAATTTAGCAACTACAAATTCACAAGAAGAGGAGAAAATAAGAAGTAAGGATTTAGAAAAAATAGATTTAATAGATAATTTAAAATATTATAATAAATATGGAGCTTTTTCTAACAATGGAAAAGAATATATTATAAAAACAAATAAAGATATTAACTTACCAAGCGTATGGAGTCATATTTTAGTTAATAAGACATTTGGAACATTAATTACTGATGGATTTGGAGGATATACATGGAAAGATAATTGTAGATTAAATAGAATTACTGCATGGGCAAATTCACCAATTAAAGATGTACCATCAGAAATAATATATTTAAAAGATGTAGAAAATGGATTAACTTGGTGCATAGGCAATAGATTAATAGAAGATAATAATGATTATTATATGATATATAAATTCGGCAGTGTAGAATATATGCACACTTGTGATGGTATTGTGCAAGAATGCAAGGTATTTGTTCCTAAAGAAGATAATGTAAAAGTAAATATTATTTCTTTAAAAAATACTACTGATAAGCATAAAAAAATAAGTATTATATATTATTTAAAACCAGTGTTAGGAGAAAATGAAATAGAAACAAATGGAAAAATAGAAGTATATAAAAAAGAGAATATAGTATATGCCAAAAATAGATATAAAACAGTAAATAATGAAGATGTATGTTTTATATTATCTAGTGAGGAAATATTATCATATACAGGGAATAAAGAATTTTTTATAGGCAATGGCTCATTAAAAAATCCAGAAGCCTTGTATAAAACAAACTTAGATGATGACAATGGACTGGGAAAAGATTCGTGTATTGCAATTAAGTTAAATATAGAGTTAGACGAGTATGAAAGAAAAGATATTACCATAGTTTTAGGTGAAGAAAAACAAGAAAAAATTAAAGAACTAGAAAAGAAATATACAAATTTAGATATATGTAAAGAGGAATTAAATAAGACTGTCGAATATTGGAATAAATATACTAATAAGATTCAAGTTGAAACTCCAATTGAGTCTATGAATATAATGTTAAATGGCTGGCTTGTGTATCAAACTATTGCTTCTAGATTATTAGCAAAAACAGGTTATTATCAATCTGGTGGAGCTACAGGATTTAGAGATCAACTTCAAGATACAATTAATTTGAAATATGTTGATATTAATTTACTAAAAAATCAAATAATTGAAAGTAGTAAACATCAATTTAAAGAAGGAGATGTAGAACACTGGTGGCATGATTATAATAATATGGGAATAAGAACAAAATTTTCTGATGATTTATTGTGGTTACCATATGCAGTTTTAGAATATATTAATGTAACAGGAGATAGAAGCATTTTAAATATAGAAACAGAGTTTTTAGAGGGAGAAGAGCTAAAAGAAAATGAGTTAGAAAGGTATGCATTATATAATTCAAGTAAAGAAAAAGGAAGTATTTATGAACATTGCAAAAGAGCAATTAAAAGAAGCCTAAATTTTGGTGAGCATGGACTTCCAAAAATAGGAACAGGAGATTGGAATGATGGATTTTCAAATGTAGGTGTAAATGGAAAAGGAGAAAGTGTATGGCTTGCTTTTTTCTTATTTGATATTTTAAATAAATGGATAAATGTTTTAAAAATAGATGAGGATGAGGAATATAAAGAGATTATAGAAAAATTAAGAAAAGATATAAATAATAATGCATGGGATGGAAATTGGTTTAAAAGGGCATATACGGATGATGGAAGAGCATTAGGAAGTATGGAAAATGATGAATGTAGAATAGATAGTATAGCTCAAAGTTGGTCTGTAATTTCTGGTGCAGGAGATAATGATAAAAAATATATAAGTATGAATAGTTTAGAAACACACTTAGTGGATAGAGAAAATGGAATAATAAAATTATTAGATCCGCCATTTGAAAATGGAAATTTAGAACCCGGATATATAAAATCTTATTTGCCAGGAGTTAGAGAAAATGGTGGACAATATACTCATGGGGCTATTTGGTCGATAATTGCAGAATGTATTTTAGGATTTGGTGATAAAGGGGCAGAATTTTTTAAGATTATTAATCCTATAGAACATTCTAGAACAAAAGAAGAGGCAAATAAATATAAAATAGAACCATATGTAATAGCTGCAGATGTTTATGGAGCAAAGAATTTAGTTGGAAAAGGTGGATGGAGTTGGTATACAGGTTCTAGCGGCTGGTTTTATACAGCAGGTATAGAATATATACTTGGATTAAAATTACGAGACAACAAATTAAGTATTAATCCATGTATTCCAAAAGACTGGAAAGAATATAAAATTAGATATAAATACAATAATAGTGTTTATCATATTATTGTTAGAAATCCAGATGAAAAAAATACTGGTATAAAAAAGATGTATTGCAATGGACAAGAAATTTTTGCAAAAGAAATATCATTAAAAGATGATGGAGAAATATATAATGTTGAAATAATTATGTAATAGTTTTGTAATGTACTTTTAAATCTAAATATAGTATTATATATTTAGAAAGGGGAGAATGAAATGGAAAATAAAAAGAGCAATAAAATTGCATGGATTATACTAGTTGTTGTAATATTGATTTTAGCAGTAATAGGAGTATTAGTTGGAGTAGTTTTTGCTAATACACCAGAAAAAGAAGTTGATAAAGTATTAACAGGATTTAAAAATTATGATTTAACATCAATAGAAGAATATACTAACTCAATTGATGAACTTGGTATATCAGAAGAAGAAGGAGAAAAATATGGTGATATTTTAAAAGCATTTTTTGCCGGTTTAGAATGGGAGATTACAGATTCATCAGTTGATGGAAATACAGCAAAAGTTACAGTTACAGCTACTAATAAAGATTATTCACAATTTTTTCAAAAAATGATGTCAAAAGCATATTCTATGGTTCTTTCTACAATGGGAACAAATGAAGAACCTGATGAAATAGAATTAATTGTAAGCACGATAAACGAATTGACAGAAACAAAAACAGTGGAAGAAGAAATTACATTAAATAAAGTTGATGGAAAATGGAAAATAGATTCAGATGATGCATTTATAAATCTTTTATTACCGGGCTTACAAGAAGGTATAAAAAATTTATATGGAACAAATGATGATACTTTAAATGAATTACAACAATCAGCTGATGAAGTTCATCAACAAACAGAAATGTTGCAACAGCAAATGCAAGATTTAGAAGCTGGAATGTAATAAATTAATAAAAAATACATCTCTTACTTTGGTTTGAGGTGTATTTTTTGTTTGATAAAAACAAAATAGTGTGATATATTTTTTATGTAAGCAACTCGTTGGAAATTCATAGATAAGTGGAGGTATAATTATGGACGAAACTATGAAACGAGAGTTTTTTGAGGCCTATAGTAAGGTCTTCGATGAAGATGGTATAGTAAAACCATGCTGGACAGAAGATGCATATGATTTGGCTTTGATTTGCGAAAAAATCAATCCAGAACATGAGTATTGGAACAGGATAACTATTCGGTCAAATGCGGTGCTTAAACTCCGGAGAAATATTTTACGCAAAGAATTGCGCCAGAAGTATGACGAAGTCTTTGATGAAGATGGAAAGATTAAAGCATGTGGAAGAGAAAAATGCAAAGATCTTATCCAGGTTTGTACAATGATTGCTCCAATGGGAATTTATGGAGACCAAAAAACAGGATTTCTTAACGAAGAAGGTATTAAAAAAGTAAAAGAAAAATATTTACCGAAAGAAGAATAAGAAATCCAGAAAAAATTATTATTTTTATGTTTTTAGCAGGAATTATAATTGAAAAATAAAAATATTTTGAATTAACATTCACTGCCTATGAAACATCAAAAAAGAGATCACATAAAAGTGGTCTCTTTTTTGATATATATAATTACACTTCATCTTCTATAGTTAATTTGGCATAAAATTTTGGATTAAATTCTTTATCATATTCTACATCGCCAAATATTTCAGGCATTTCTTCTTGGAAAAGTTTTAATAAAGGAATTAAAACTTGTCTAATAGAAGGATGAACATGATTTGTTGTTCTTAATTCTAAGATATGTTTCCATTCTCTTATATTTGCAGTCATAGTATATTCAGCAGCTGTTGAATGAGGAAGAATTTCTCTTACCATATCTGTAGATGCTCCTAATTCTTTCATTTTTATATATCCATTTTCTATTTCTTGCATAGTCTTTTTCCATATTTCATATGTTTCTTTATCTTCTATATATACAGGATCCATAAAAGCAATTTCATTTCCATATTTATCTTTATCATAACTACAATATCTTGTAGATTCTACAGAAAAGCTAGCAAATCTATGTCTAGTTAAATCTTTGTATGATCCTACATCATCATATATTCTAACTGTAATTTTTTCATGCTCTAAAACAGATTCATGACCTCTGTTTATACAGTTTGTTAATAATTTTTTATAACTGTCATCAGTGATTTTTCCTTCTGAACGATAACATGTTCTGCAAGCACGTTCTATTCTTTTCATAATTTTTTTACCATCAAATTTTTCTACTTTTATCCATGGTTCTACAATTCTCATTCTGATTCTCCTAACATATGTAAAATTTACAATCAATTTGTTTTTAGTTATTTGCATTAGTAAATGATTGTATAAGAAAATTAATGCTTTTTTTGTCGAAATAAATATATCAAATCTAAGTTGTTTTTACAAGAGCATTTAGCATTTGATTTTATAAAAAAATTGTGATATATTTTATGTGAAGTAACAAGTTGAAGATTCATAGTGAAACGGAGGTAAGTACAATGGATGAAACTATGAAGGAAAAATTTATAGATGCTTTCAATAAAGTTTTTGACGGAGAGGATCATATGGTAACATGTACTCGGGAGGATATTTTGGGATTGATTGATATTTGCAATGCAATTGATCCTAAAGGATTTTACGGAAGCAAAAAGGAGGGCTTCTTACAGAAAGGAGCCGTTATAAATTTAAGAAATAAGATAAAAGGAGCAGGCGAGATTTAATCTCGCTTGTTTCTTTTTATGCAATTTACATAATACGTTTGACAAGCAAACAATTTTTTAGTATAATACCAAATAGTGGTTATCCAAAAAATGGATACAATAAAGAGATTTAAGTTTTATGTATGAAAATGAAGAATAACTGTAAAACTATATATAGTTCGGAAAATAAAAAAAATATATAGATTAAATATAGTTATAATTAATGAGCGAAATGTTAGTAAATTTAAATAAAAAATAATGTTATAGTACTATAACATTATGTAATTTTGCCTAAATTAATATTTTAAGGAATTTATATTAAATTTAGGATTATATTTATTGCAAAAGAATGAGATAAAATATTAAAATTATGTGCGGAATAAAATTATATAGTAAAGGATTTATTACATTTAGGTTCATTATTTCTTCTAATCATAAATAAGTTTAAATTCATAATAAAAAAGAGAAGGAGTAGATGAAAATATGACAGATGAAAATAGTACAGTAAATAATGAGAAGACAAATAATTTAAAGAGAAGAAGAACATATAATAAGAAAAATTCTTCAAACAAAAATACAGAAAAGGCAAATATAAAAAAGGAGACTAAAACAACAAAAAGAACTACAAAAAAAGCAGTAGCCAAAGAAGATTTTAGATTTAAAGGAAGTAATCTAAAAATTATTCCTTTAGGTGGATTACATGAAATAGGAAAAAATATTACAGTTTTTGAATATGAAAATGATATTATAGTTGTTGATTGTGGACTAGCATTCCCAGAAGATGAGATGCTTGGTGTAGATTTAGTTATACCAGATATAACATATCTAGAAAAAAATAAGGAAAAAATAAGAGGAATGTTTATAACTCACGGGCACGAAGACCACATTGGTGCAATACCATACTTTTTAAAGAAAATTAATGTTCCAATATATGCTACAAGATTAACTTGTGGACTTATAAGAAATAAATTAGAAGAACATAAATTATTAAAATCTACAAAATTAATCGAAGTAAAACAAGGAGAAACTGTAAAAGCTGGTAAATTTAGTATAGAATTTATAAGAAGCTCTCATAGTATTCCAGATTCTGTAGCATTAGCAATAAAATCTCCAGTAGGAACAATATTACACACAGGAGATTTTAAAATAGATTATACACCAATAGATGGAAAAATAATGGATTTAGGACGTATTGCAGAACTTGGAAATGAAGGAGTTTTAGCTCTTATGTCTGATAGTACAAACTCTGAAAGAAAAGGTTTTACAATGTCTGAAAAAACTGTTGGAAATGTTTTTGAAAGATTATTTGAAGGTTGTAGAAAAAGAATTGTTGTAGCAACATTTGCTTCAAATGTACACAGAGTTCAACAAATAGTTAATTGTGCAGTAAGATATAACAGAAAGATTGCAGTTTGTGGTAGAAGTATGATTAATATGATAAATACAGCTAGAGAATTAGATTATATTAAAGTTCCAGATAATGTATTTATAGATATTGATATGATAAAAAATTATACAGATGATCAGCTAGTAATTATAACAACAGGAAGCCAAGGAGAGACAATGTCAGCACTTACTAGAATGGCAGCAGGAGAACATAGAAAAGTTCAAATAACACCTAATGATTTAATTATTATATCTGCAAATCCAATACCAGGAAACGAAAAATTAGTTTCTAAAGTTATAGATGATTTAATGCAAATTGGTGCAGAGGTTGTATATAGTTCTTTAGCAGATGTTCACGTATCTGGACATGCTTGTCAAGAGGAACAAAGATTAATGCTTGCATTAGTAAAGCCAAAATATTTCTTACCAGTTCATGGTGAATACAGACAATTAAAGGCACATGCAGAAACTGCTGAAGAAATGGGAATAGATAAAGAAAATATATTTATGCTTACAAATGGTAGAGTTCTAGAAATGAATCCAAATGAAGCTAAATTTACAACATCTGTACAATCTGGAAGGATTTTAGTAGATGGATTAGGTGTTGGAGATGTTGGAAATATTGTACTTCGTGATAGACAACATTTATCTCAAGATGGATTAATTATAATTGTTATGACAATGGATTCTTCAACAGGAGAAATTATCGCAGGACCAGATGTAATTTCTAGAGGATTTGTTTATGTTAGAGAATCTGAAAACTTAATGGAAAATGTTAAAGCTGTTATCAGAAATGAAATAGAAAAATGTGAAAGAAATCATATTACAGATTGGTCTACAATTAAATC
>CALXVT010000025.1 GCA_944392175.1 uncultured Clostridia bacterium | reverse complement strand
TAACAAAGTTATATAAGTAAATTAAAAAAATGTCTTAAAATTGATTTTAATAAGTCATAAAAATATTGATATAAAGATAATAACAAAGATTATAATAATAATGAATATAATATAGATATAATAAGAAAATAAAGATATATAATAGAATATTAATAGCTATAAAGCAGTAAAAAGCCTTGAATTAGTAGAAGTAAAGGTTTATGGCTGTTTTTACTCAAGCTCCTATCTCTTATTGCACAAAACTTTGATAATCGAGCGTTTTTATATAAAATTCACAGAAAATATTGATTATTCCATAAAAATATGATATATTTAAAGTACAGTAAGCAATAAATTTATAAAAATTGCATATAATATTATTGCTATACAAAATAGCTAAAAAGTTGGTGAATCCAGCCAATAAGTGGAACTTAAAAAAGCGGTGAATCCAGCCAATAAATGGAACTTAAAAAAGCGGTGTATCCAGCCATAAGTTGGAATTTAAAAAAGAAGATTAGAGTTTAGGCTCTAATCTTTAATTTTTTGCTCCAATTCTTAATTGCGTTTTTTTCAAAAATAATATATAATAAACTAAATTTAAGGAGGCAGATATAATGATATTAAATTTAGAAATAGTCAGAGTTGATTCAGATTATTGTGATTATTTGAGACAATTTGATAATAAAGTAGCTTATAACAAACATGAAAAAGAATTAAGACCATTTATAGGTATATTATTTGAAATAGAAACTTGTAAATATTTTGCTCCCTTATCTAGTCCAAAGCCTAAACATAAAAGAATGAAAAACATGATAGACTTTTTCAAGATAAAAGATGGAGAATTAGGTGCTGTTAATTTTAATAATATGATACCTGTAACCGATAGAAATTATACTTTAGTAGATTTAAATAAAGAAACATTGACTATAGCAGAACTAAAATATCAAAAGTTATTAAAAGAGCAATTAAATTGGTTAAATGCTCATTACCGCCAAGTAAAAAATAAATCTTTTAAATTGTATCAATTATATAATAGTGGAAAACTACCAGATAATATGAAATCAAGATGTTGTAATTTTAAATTATTAGAAGAAAAATGTTTAGAATATAATAAAGTAAAATAGCAATTTATTAGAAATTATAGTAATTTGTAGAAGTAAGGTGAAATATAAATGAATGATGAAGTAATAATTAAAAATGACTTAAATGTGGAAGAATATAATTATTTAAGAGAAGAAGTAAATTGGAATAAGAAAAATCCGGATTTTATAAAAATGGCAATTGAAAATAGTACTATAGTAAAAAAAGCTATGTTAAAAGATACAATTGTTGGAATGGCTAGAGCTATTGGAGATGGTAAAGACTATCTGCTTGTAGATGTAGTTGTAAGTACTAAATATCAAAAAAAGGTATTGGAAAAAAATTAGTAGAAAGTATTATCTCAGAAATTAAAATAAAAGTTCCAAAAGGAGAATATGCAACTTTAAATTTAATATCTATTGCTGGTATGGAAAAATTTTATGAAAGCTGTGGACTTAAAGCAGTACCATTTAATTATAATGGAAAAGGTATGAGAATGGAAATAAAATAATGTAAGTAATACAAATTACAATTTATACGGAGAATATTAAATAAATAATATTCTCTATTTTTTATCGAAATAGAAGCAAAAGAAGGGAAGAGGGGGAGTACCTAATTTAAACAATAAAATAATTATAAATAAAATTCACACTAATGATATATAGTAACTAAAAATAGACAAAATTGTAAAGAATCTTTAGTCAGAATATTCTAAAGGAATAAATAATATAAAATCAAATTAAAAAAATTAATTAAAAAAATTATTATAATAAATTAAATTTAAAAATTTTGTGCAATGTTTAAATTCTAATATTTTTATATCAAACATTAGAATTTTAAAAACGAACATTTGAACAGTTTGAATTAATTAAAAATTATTTTTTTAATCAGTTTTAAAATTAATTTATATTAATAAATAATAAAAAGACTAAAATTAAATATAGTAAAATAAATTTAATAATAAAAAAATTTTTCATAAAAAGTTAATTAGATTATATTAATATAATTATAATTTATTAAGCTTTAAAATCGTTTTTAAGACATTTTAATTATAAACTTAACAGTTATATGTACAGATTATATAAAATATTACAACTGATATATGTATAATATGTAAAAATACTTAAAAATGGCTAAAGATTAATACTTTTAAAAAAAGCCTAAAAAGTGGCAAAAAAACGACGCACGAGAATCGATTTTAAGGCGTTTTTAAAAATTAGCCATATAGTTTTGTTGTCTGTGAAATAAGGCAAATATAGAGAAATAGGCATTTTGGAGATTTTTGAAAAATTTTTCATATTATAAAGGAACAATTTATATAATGAAATAAAATTTAATAGATACAAATTAAAATAATAGATAAAAAATAAATTAAATAACAAAGTTATATAAGTAAATTAAAAAAATGTCTTAAAATTGATTTTAATAAGTCATAAAAATATTGATATAAAGACAATAACAAAGATTATAATAATAATGAATATAATATAGATATAATAAGAAAATAAAGATATATAAATGAATATTAATATGTATAGAACAGCTAAAAGCCTTGAATTAGTAGAAGTAGAGGTTTATGGATGTTTTATATTATGCCCCTATCTCTTATTGCACAAAACTTTGATTTTGTGCAATGTTGTATATTCATTTTTCATTGTCTATTTTTATAAATTTACTACCCTCCCTCTTTCTCTTTATAATATATTATTAAAATATTAGCTATATATTTTTTTATATTTTAACTTATTATTGTATTATGAGGATTTCGAATAGCGACTAGTGCAATGGAAAAAATGATTAATAGCGTAATATATACAATAATCATACTTTTTAGTTCTTTTTTTGTATTTACCCTATTTCTTGTTATAAAGTAAAAAATAATATTAATTATTAAAACAATAATTGGAGGAATTGAATTAAAAGTTGAGATACCGCATGAACATCTTATAAAAGTATTTACAAATAAAAACATCAATAATTCCAATATAATAATGATTTTACATATAGTTCTATATATTTTATTATAATTAATTTGTTTGTTTTGGTTTATTTTTTCATCCATTTCTATTGTTATATTTCTTCCCCTCTTTTTTGTTATTATATCGTTATGATTTATATTTGTCTATATTTAAAAATTAAAAATTAGTTTAAAAAAATTGAGGATTCCAAACTGTATAGTTCAGAACCCTCTTAATGGCAATAGCCATAACTTTTTCCATATTTTATTTAAACGGGTCTATTTCTTTTTCACATTCTTCATTAAATGGATCTTCAACTTCTTCTAAAATTGTGTTACCTAAACAAATAATTTCATGCGGTTTTACATGATTGAAGCTAGAGTCTATTTTAAAGTTTTTCTTTCCTAAATTAATCTCTCCAACTTTTGTGGCATAGACTGCTAATCCTTCAATCCGAATATTTGTTACCAAACATTCAGTTGTAAAGTTACCGTTTTTTAAAGTATAATATTTCTTCATATTGCTACCTCCTAATATGGTTTTACGGTTATATCTTTTTTATTATAACACAAACATTATGTAAAATCCATAATTCAAACTAAATAAAGATCAATTATAGAACATTTTAATATAAAAAAAGAAAGGCAGAACTTTGCAGTTCTAACCTTCCCCCCTTTGTAAAATATTTCCTAAGTTACCCATTAACTTCCGAACTAAATGGATCATTCGGAATTTCTTCACAGGTAGCATTACCGATTATTAAGAAATCGACTTCCTTGGTAGGAGTGAAGATATATCTTCCATAATAACTATCGGATTTTTTCCAATCCACCTTTCCTACCTTTGTTGCCCGGATACCACCACCTTTGATTATTGGATTTTTCACCAATTCGATTGTTGTACTGGATCCATTACCAATAGCATTTACCTGTTTTACTAAGTAGTATTTCTCCATGCTGCTTTCCTCCTTATTAATTATAAATGGGTTTACACGCTATCTTATATATTATATCATAATTTACATAATTTCGCAATAAAGTACTCCTTTCTTATCAATTTCTTATAAATATATATTAAAGTGTTAGAAAAACAGCTACAATCCGCTATTTTCAGCACTTTTGAAATTCGACGCACGAGAATCGATTCTAAGCCATTTTAATTAAAAAGCAATATAACTTTATACCTAAAAAATACCTATTTTCAGTAATTTTAGTATTTTAATTGAATTTATATATAAAATGTCATATAATATTGAAAGATTTTATATAATTTTAGGAGGACAATATGGAAAAAGTAATTTTAAAAGATCTATATAGACAAAAAGAAAAATTTGCTGACAAAAATATTTGTATTGAAGGTTGGGTTCGTACTATAAGAGATTCAAAAACATTTGGTTTTATAGAATTAAACGATGGTACTTTTTTTAAGAATGTTCAAGTTGTTTTCAATAATACTCTAGCAAACTTTAATGATATTTGTAAATTAACTATTAGTTCTACAATTAAAGTTGAAGGTACTTTTATATTAACAGAAAATGCTAAACAGCCATTTGAAATACAAGCAACTTCAGTAGAAATAGAATGTTTATCAGATAATACATATCCACTTCAAAAGAAAAGACATACATTTGAATATTTAAGAACTATAGCACATCTACGTCCAAGAAGTAATACATTTAATGCAGTATTCCGTGTTAGAAGTGCTTTAGCATATGCAATACATAAATTCTTCCAAGAAAAAGGATTTGTATATGTAAATACACCTCTTATTACTGCTAGTGATGCAGAAGGTGCTGGAGAAATGTTTAATGTTAATTCATTTGATTTAAACAATATTCCAAAAGATGATAAAGGGAATGTAGATTTTTCACAAGATTTCTTTGGAAAACCAGCACATTTAACTGTTAGTGGGCAATTAAACGCTGAAACTTTTGCTGAAGCATTTTGCAATGTATATACATTTGGACCAACTTTCCGTGCTGAAGATTCTAACACTGTAAAGCATGCTGCAGAATTTTGGATGGTTGAGCCAGAAATATGTTTTGCTGATTTAAAAGATGATATGGATTTAGCCGAAGAGATGATAAAATATATATTTAAATATGTAATAGATAATTATCCAGAAGAAATGCAATTCTTTAATAATTTCGTTGATAAAGGTCTTTTAGATAGATTAAATAATGTAATAAATTCAGATTTTGCTAGAATTTCTTATACAGACGCAGTTGCCGAACTAGAAAAATATAATGATGAATTTGAATATAAGGTTAGTTGGGGCGTTGATTTACAAACAGAACATGAAAGATATTTATGTGAAAAAATCTTCCAAAAGCCTGTATTTGTAACAGATTATCCAAAAGATATAAAAGCATTTTATATGAAATTAAATGATGATGGAAAAACAGTTGCAGCAGCTGACTTGTTAGCTCCAGGAATTGGAGAAATAATTGGCGGAAGCCAAAGAGAAGACGATTATGAAAAGCTTTTAAATAGAATAAAAGAATTAAATATGCCAATAGAAAATTATGACTGGTATTTAGATTTAAGAAAATACGGAAGTTGTAAACATGCTGGATTTGGACTAGGATTTGAAAGAGCTATAATGTATTTAACTGGAATGCAAAACATTAGAGATGTTATTCCTTTCCCAAGAACACCAAATAATTGTGATTTTTAAAAGCACAAATGTTCGCTTCTTATGTACAATAAATCCCCTATCTTTGTATTATTCAAGATAGGGGATTTTTAAAGTTATTATTATTTAAATCTTCTTAAATATGTATCAATTTTATCTAAGAATTCATCATTACTTTTTGTAGTAACCATTTGAGATATTATATTTTCTGTAACATCTGCAACTGGTAAATTATTTAATGCTTTACGCAATGCATATACAGTCTCTATTTCTTTTTTAGAAAGTAATAAATCTTCTCTTCTAGTTCCAGATTTATTTATATCTATAGCTGGGAAAATACGTTTTTCTGATAATTTTCTATCTAAATGTACTTCCATATTACCTGTTCCTTTAAATTCTTCAAATATTACATCATCCATTCTGCTTCCTGTCTCTACTAATGCTGATGCAAGAATTGTTAAACTACCACCATTTTCAATGTTTCTAGCTGCACCAAAAAATTTTTTAGGTTTATGTAATGCATTAGGATCAAGACCACCAGATAAAGTTCTTCCTGAAGATGGGATTACTAAATTATATGCTCTAGCTAACCTTGTAATTGAGTCTAGTAAAATTACAACATCTTTACCTTGTTCTACCAATCTTTTTGATCTTTCTATAACCATTTCTGCTACTTTTACATGATGCTCTGGTAATTCATCAAATGTAGAATATATAACATCACCTTTTATTGAGCGTTTCATGTCTGTAACTTCTTCAGGTCTTTCATCTATTAATAAAACAATTAAAGTAATTTCAGGATTATTTGTTGTAATACTATTAGCAATTTTCTTAATTAATGTAGTTTTACCAACTTTAGGTGGTGCAACAATCATACCTCTTTGGCCTTTACCAATAGGACTTATTAAATCAATCATTCTCATAGCATATTCTGTTGGTTCTGTTTCTAATTTAATTCTTTCTGTTGGATAAATTGGAATTAAATCATCAAATTTTTTACGTTTATATGCAGTCTCTGGTGGTTCTCCATTAACTTCACCAACAAATATTAGTGAAGGAAAACGTTCTCCTTCCTTTGCCATTCTAGAGATTCCTTTAATATAATCTCCAGTATCTAATTTAAATCTTCTTATCTGAACTGGAGAAATATATACATCATTAGGTGTAGATAAATAATTATCTCCTCTTAAAAATCCATATCCATCTGGTAAAACTTCTAATATACCTTCTGAAATTTTATCATCGTCATTTGTTAATTTGTAAGTAGTTTTCCCTTCAGTCACTGTATCAACATGCTCATTATTACTATTTTCTTTTACATCATCATTTAATAAATTAATTAATTCACTTTTTTTATATTTTGAATATCCTTTAATATTTTTATTTTTAGCTAGCTCTCTTAATTCACTTAAACTAAAGTCTTCTAAGTTCATAAATTACCTCCTATTCAATTTACTATTTTTATATGGGGAAATGTATAAAAATTATAAAGAAAAATTTTAAAATTTAAAAAGAAAGTTGTTTGATTAAAAATAAAATTACATTAATATTAAATTTATACATAATTGTATAAATTTATATATGATGGTAAAAAATTATTGGGGATTAATTAAAGATAAATTTAACGAATAATTTAACCAAAATTAAAATAAAACCTTAATTGATAGATTAAGGTTTATTAAACATAAATAGTTTTTATTTATTAGCATCAACATATACTCTTTCATTTGGTAAATACATATTTAATTTATCTCTTGCTATTTGCTCTATAAATTCATCTGAATCTATGTTGTTTTGCATGTTAGCAAGTTTTTCTTTATATTCTTCTTGTTCTTGAATCTGTTCTGAAACATATTCTTGTTCAGAGCTATATGAATTTAAAGTTTTTTGTTGACTAAATAAAACATAAGCAAAATAAACCAATATTGCTAGAATTATAATTATTTTATAAATTTTTTTACCTTTAAATAATTTTCTCATAAGTATTTTCTCTCCCACAACCTATTCGTTAACATTATACATTAAAATTATTTTTTTGTATAGTTTTTTTTAATTTATTTTTACATTTTTTTATTTTTTCTATTATAAAAACAAATGGTATTTTAAATATATTCAAAATTTTACATATAATATTTTTTATAGGTAATATTATATGTAGTAACAATTTATTTGTTACCTTACTGATTAATATTAAGTATATTATTACTCCTGAAAATATACCAATAAATAAATATAATCGTAATTCACCATTATTAAATTTAAATATACTATATAATAAAATTAATCCGTGTAATTAGCCAAAATATTATATCTTCCAGATATGTAATAAAATCTTTTGTTTTAAAAACTTTTCTTAAGATTCTAAATAAATCATAGATTAATGCTGTTAACATTCCTACAAGTATAAAAATAAAAAATGTATATAGTTGCATAATAAATCCTCTTACCTAAAAATTTTACTAAATAAACTATCACCCTTTTTATCTTCTGTATTTTGGCTATAAGAAATATTTGTTATAGTCCCCTCTACCTTTATTTCACTTTCATCTATATTTAATTTATTTATTTTTAGTTCTTCTCCTTTTATCGTCAACATTCCAAGCTCTGTAGCTAAAATTATTACTTGGTCGTCAAAACTTAGTACATCATTAATTCCTGTTACATTAAGTTTTTCACGATTTTCTAATATAATATTTTGCATTACTCCAATATTTGAATTAATTTTTTTATCATCTATCATAAAGATAAACCTCCAATTTTAATCTCTTTTTAATATATATATTCAAATAATGTACAACTTATGCAAAAAAAGACTCAATATTTTGAGTCTTTTTAATTTAATAGTAAAGTCCTCTAAACTTACGCATTGTTCTATTATTCTATAGTAGGAATTCTATCCTCATCATGTTGTTTTAATTTTAGATATCCTAATTCCTCCCAACTATTATATGCAAGATTTAATCTAAATAATAATTTTGGTTTAGCACCTGCTCTGTTCTTGTCTACAACACAAGCATAGTATCTAACGTCAGGATCATCATATTTAATTAAATCATAACATTTTTCATCCATTTCTTCTATTGAATATTCATAGTCTTTATAGTTTTCTCTATTAATTTGTTTAACTAAGCAAAGAGTATCAAGAACTTCTTTTACTGTCCTACTTGCTTGTAAATCATTTATAGTTAAATTAATAGGCCATGTTGCTGTTTCAGTTAACTGTAATGTTGAAAAAATAAACATATTAAAATTTTGAGCTAAGTTTGAAAGAATTGTTGCAGTTTTCTTTACTTCTTCCCCATTTCCAATGTGCTCTGTATCTGTCTTTAATGTATCATAAAATACATATTCAATATGTTTCATGTAATAATAATTCATTATAACTTTTTGTAATTCATCATTAGTATGATCTGTTATATTTATAAAATAAATATAATTATTAACTTCTTTTTCCATCCAATCTGTTACAGCAATAGTATCTCTAAATTCCTTTGAAATTTCAGCTAATCTTTTTACAAATTCAGCTCTACTTTCTCCCTCTTTTTGAATTATAAATCCATCTTCATCTTTTTCAACATCAGAACCTTCATCTGCTCTAAATTTAAATTCTAATAATTCGCCTTCAGTTTTATGCAATTTTTTTCCATGTAATTTTTGAATTTCTGGATCATTAATAATTGTAGTCATTAAACATAGTTTCATTTTCTCTTCTGACATCTCATTTGAAATTACTAAAACTCTTTTTTTGTATAGTAATGATAAATTTGCAACCATATTAATTGTAAATCTACTTTTTCCTGAGTTAGAAGGCATTGCCACAGCCATTGTTTCACCTTTTCTTAGACCTTTAAACTCACGTGTTAAACGTTCAAAAGGTAAAGGAATACCAGTTGTTAAATTGTTTTCTCCTTTTTCTAAAAATTCTGTTAATCCCTGATTTAAAATAGATCTTTTAAACTTTTCTGTAGCAGTAACCTGTTCTACAGCACTTTCTACTTCTTCTACAGACATTTGATCATATAATTCATAATTTCTTATTTCTACTACTTTTTCTTGAACATTTTTAATAGGAATCTTTAAATACCATTTTCTTAAAATAAATAATTTCTTTAAATCAATATATACTTTTTCCATAGTAACATTTCTTTGAAGTTTAATACGAGTTACTAATTGTTTCTTTAAATCATATACTTCACGAGTTGTTTTGGCAAAATTAAAATTCCTTTTTACAGCTTCTGGTGCGTATTTTTCACCTTCTGTAAATATTACACTTTTATATAAATTTAACATCTCATCACTTTGAAATGCAACTTCATCATATACAAAATTATAACTTACAATATATCTTGGATCATATAATAATAAACCAATATAATCCATTTCTAAATCTAAATCGCGTAATTCTGGTGGAAATGTTTGTACTTCATCTTCATTTACTTGTTCTGCTTCAAATAGCCTTTTTTCTTTGGCTAAAGCATCTTCTTTTTCTTGCTTTTTTTTGTTTTCTCGCTGTTTTATCTCTTTTTTCTTATTTTTAATAGCTTCATTTAATTCTTTTATTCCTTCTAAAGCTTTTTTTAAATCATTGTTCCCAATTGCATCTTTAATTTCTTGTATTTGTTTCGCATTGGATTTTGTTACAGGAATATGATTTAATAAGTCATATAATTGTGATACACTATCATTTGGTACATTTACTCCCATTCTATTTCTCCTTTATTAAAGTTTTAGTATTAACAATTTAATTATATCAATAATATATTTTTTTTAAAAGTATTTGAGATAAAAATTTTTAAAGAAAAAACGGTGTTGTTAGTCATCTTTTTCTTAAAACTATTTATCGCAAAATTAATACAAAAAGGAACGCTGCATGAAACAACGTCCCTCCTTGTGTATTATCTCAAATAATATCTGATGCGTCTTAAGATTTCAGCATCTTCTTTTTTGAGGTCGATGCACTTATCAAGGCAATCAGCTTTTTGTTGAAGGAATCTTATTTCTCCAACAATTAATGAAACTATAGGAATAGAAACTGCGTTGTCAATGTCCTTAAGTTCCTCATCTGTATTGCCTAAGAATAACCGTGAAATTTGGATTTTCTTCCTGCTAAGCAGTGGCTGTTCCTGAGATAAAACATCCAGTGCCTGAGATTTTGCTTCATCAAATAAATCTTCTAATAAAGCTCCATCTTCTTCTAAAAAGTTCTTGACACTATTTGGGCATTTAGCATCCTCTACAATCTCGAAGATTGGCATATTTCCATTAACTTCAAAATATGCCATTATTAAATCCTCAAGATACTCAGGATTATTTAAAAGTTGCCGAGCTGCAGTCTGCAGCATGTCGTTGAGATTTTTTTCTTTCATAAAATAAATCTCTCCTTTCAAATTAATCATAATACATTATAACACAATTTACATAATTCGGCAAATTGATTTGTTTATCAGCATTATTTAAGCCAGTATAGGAAATTTTTAGTTCCATATACTGGCAATAATAAAATATCTTTGTTTATATTAAATATCAACTTGTACATTTTTCCCTTGAACAGTTCTATCTTCTAGTTCGAATAATTCTCCTTCTTTAAATCCAAATAATTTAGCAATTATATTAGAAGGAAAAACATTTAATTTAGTATTGTATTTTGTTGTATCTGTATTGTATATTCTTCTTGCTGCTTGAAGTTCACTTTCAACTTTAATTAAACTTTTTTGCAATTTTAAAAATTGCTCACTTGCCTTTAAATCAGGATAGTTTTCAACTACAATCATTAAATTATTATATTCATCATTTAATTTATTTAAAGATTCTTTATCTTTATTTTGATTGTATGATGTTCTATACTCTGTTATTTTTGTTAATATATCCTTTTCATAATTTGCATAACCTTTTGTAACTTCAACTAAGTTAGGTATTAAATCAAATCTTTTTTGAAGATATACATCAATAACACTATAGGAATTATTCATCTGTTTTTTTAATTTAATCATACTATTATATTCAATTATTACGAAAATAACTAATAAAATTAAAATTATTGCTAAAACAATCATTTCTCTCCCCCACGTTTTCTTTTATATTATATTTTTTAGTATAAACTTTTTTAAATAAAATGTCAAAATATTTTACTTTTATATTTTATGAAAAGTTAAGTTATGATAAAATATTTTTATGAAAGGAGTTTATTATGATTATTTTTGAAATTTTAGTTATTTTTATGTTAGTTTTTTTAGTTTTTAAAATTATATTATTACCTTCTTTTTCTAATAAAAAGATTAAAATTAATTTAAATTCAGAGAGTTTTAATGAAATATATAATAACTTTATATCCAAAGATTTTACTGATATTAAAAAATGTAGAAATAAAATTTTAAGTTATATGCTTTTAAGTATAATATTTTTGGTTATAACATTTTTGATTTTTTATATTTCAGTAATGGAAAATGTTTCAATAGCATATACATTTATCGCATTATTATTTCTTTTAGATTTTATAGCATTATTCTTTAAATATTATATGAAGTTTAAAAAAATTTATCCGAATGTAATTTCCGAATTTTTAAGAGATATTAATGAAGATTTAGTTTATAGAATTACACCTTTTTTAAAAGAAGAAATGCTCTATAAGGAAGCAAAATTTGATAATCAAGAAATTGATTCTTTTTTCGGAAAAGATACAATTGAACAAAAAGGATATCCTGATAAACTATTTGATCTTTCAAATATTAAGGTAAAAACAGGCAACAATGAATTTAATGGTATTTTTGCAGTAATTTATTTGGATAAAAACATATCATCATATACAAAAATTAATACAGAAAATCTAGAAAAAAATACTAATTATACTATAGGAATAACAAGTCAGGATTTAAAATATATAGAAACAGACAATGCAAACTTCAATAAAATACTACATGTATATTCAAATAATAAAATTAATGCAATGGAAATATTAAGTTCTGATATTTTAGACTATTTAGTAGAATTTTATAATAAATATAATGTTAATTTTCAAATTGTTTTTAATGGAAACAAAGTTTATATTAGATTTTTTATAAATCAATTATTTGAACCAACAATTATTGGTAATATACTTAATAAAAGTAATTTCATACTTTGTTATATAATTATGGATTTTTCTTTAAAGCTAAATGAAAAAATATTAAATAATATGAAATACTACGAAGAATAGATACACATAGGAGGAAAAAATGATTTCACGTGAAATGAATCCAGATTATTTAAATTCATTCTTGGATTATTTAGTAACAATTTTAAATAAATCACCTAATACAGTAAAAGAATATAATTATGATTTAGCAATGTTTTTAAAATTTATTGTATACCATTTTAAGCTATCAACTGAAAAAGATTTTAAAAATATAGTTATTAAAGATTTACCATTAGATGTAATAAAAAAGATTCAATTAAATGATATACATGCTTTTTTAGCTTATCTTACTACTACATACCATAGTAAAGCAGCTACAAGAGCACGTAAAGCTAGTAGTATTAGAGTCTTTTTTAATTATCTTTCTCAAAAAGCCAATTTAATTGAAAAAAATCCTGCTCAAAATTTAGAGACACCAAAAATTGAAAAACGTATGCCTAAATATTTAAGCCTAGATGATAGTAAAAAATTACTTACTGTTACAAGTGATGAAGAAAGAAATAAAGAACGTGACTATGCAATTATTACTTTATTTTTAAATTGTGGTTTACGTCTTTCTGAATTAATTGGTATTAATATTAATGATATATCATTTGATGATGCAAGAATGACTGTAATAGGTAAAGGAAATAAAGAAAGAACTATTTATTTAAATAAAGCTTGTCTTAAAGCAATTAAAGATTATCTTGAGGTAAGACCTAAAATTGGTATAAAACCAGATTCTGTTAAAGCTTTATTCTTAAGTGAACGAAAAGAACGTATAAGTAAAAGAACTGTTCAATATGTTGTAGATAAAGAATTAAGACGTGCTGGTCTTGATACGAAAAAATATTCTACACATAAACTAAGACATACTGCAGCTACTCTTATGTATCAATATGGAAATGTTGATATAAGAGCTCTTCAAGAGCTATTAGGTCATGAGAGCATTTCTACTACTGAAATATATACACATGTTGCAAATGAGCAAGTTAGAAATGCAGTTGATGTAAATCCTCTTTCTGATTATTCTGCAAATAATTAAGGCAAAAGTCACTAACTTTAAATTGTTAGTGACTTTTTATGTGAAACTAGATTATTTCGATAATGCGGTCTTCACATCATCTAATTCATGATAGTGATACAAGAAATCATATATTTCTTGTATTAATTTAGCAAGATTTGGATTACTAAAGTAAACCTTTTTAAACCAATCTTTTGCTGTAAAAAACTTACTTGATTCTCCAATAGAATTTATTATCTCCTTTAATTGAGATGATTCAATTTGGAGTTCAGATAATATAGCTACAAAAACATCCTTTATAGTTTTCATAACAAAAGAAACTTGCTCTACCGTCTTAACCTTACTTAAATTAAGAACACCTTTTATGATGATATATGATATTCTTCTTTCAATCATCTTTAACACTTCTAATGCTAAAACATCATCCTTTTGAGCTAGATTTTTAAAAAAGGTTTGTAAAACAAATATATCATTCTTATAATTTTCACCATATTCTGGTTCAAGAATCATTTTACTTACTGTTGCTTTTGTTATTTGGAATTCTCTTCCTACAGCTTGATTATATACTAAAGAAATTTTTCTATTTTCCTTATCTTCATTTTTTAGAATAATCCCTTTATTAGAAAGTTCTTCCTTAATCCTGTCATAGACTGTTTCAATATCCCAGTCCTTCTCTGGAAGTCCTTCTAAAAAAGATGGGATTTTGTATTTTTCTGACTTAAGCTGTTTTAGTTTTATTATGTTTTCATCAGTGAGTTGAGTAATATCTATCTTTCCATTAACCTCAAAAGAATTAAGAAAAGCTTCTACTTCCTTTAATCTTTCAAACATAGCATCATTAAGTTCTTGAACAAAAATAAACCAATCATAATCTGTTTCTACAATCCGCATTATATTTTCCTCCTTAAAAATTATTTATATAGATTTATACTGCGTCATAAAAATATTATAAGCTTATTTTAACATTATGTCAATTATTTATCCAATTAATGGCTGTAATTGCTTGTTTTTTAAAGCTTCTTTAATTGTTGGTATTAAGTAATCAAATTTAAATACTAAAGATGTTGGCTTTGTTATTGGATTATCTTGTGTAAATGGAACAAAATAATAATTTTTTCTATTTAAAAGCCTTCCTATGTTCTCTGCAGATCCTGAAAGACCATCATTTGTCGAAATACCAATTACGAGTGGTTTTTGATTTCTTAAATGAGATTTAATTGCCATTACTGCCGGTGTATCAATTATTGAATTTGCAAGTTTGGCTATAGTATTGCCGGAACAAGGAGCAACAACCATGATATCTGTTAAACCTTTTGGGCCTATTGGCTCTGCCCCCTGAATTGTATGAATAATCTTATTTTCTGTTATAGTTTCTATTTCATCTATAAATTCTTTAGCTGTTCCAAATTTAGTATCTAAATTATAGCTATTATAAGACATAATTGGAATTATATTAGCACCCAAGTCTTTAAGTTCTTTAATTTTAGGAATTACTTTTTTAAATGTACAAAATGAACCTGTCATCGTAAATCCTATGTTTATATTTTCTAAATCCATAAATTTCCTCCTTTCATATTATCTTTATATATAATATGAAATTATGTTAATTATGGTATTTTAAATTAATTAAAAGTATAAATTGAAAAAACAGCAGCAGTTAAAACTCAACTGCTGCTGCCAACTGTTTTAAAGCCCTTTAAATGGAATATCATTACCCATGAAACACTGTACTAATTGAAATAGCAATCCCTGATAAGGCATCCATTCTGCCACTGCTTCTCTGAATGTGTATCCAGCTATACATGAATGGCCTTCTTGTGGAATTAAAGCTCTTCCGCCATAAGGCCTTTTTGTATCATCTAATGAGCAGCCAGACTTCCCAAGTAATATGCATTGGGATGAGACAGGAGTTCCAATGTCAACAATTGATTGACCAACATTCCTTGTCTTTAATACCAGCGAATTGTCATAGCCTGATAATTCACTTTCTATTCCTACAATTGATGTGTAACCTTTTAACAGATGTATTGCTAAACTCTCAAAGGAGATTTCTTTAAAATCTCTTGTTGAATAATAGCATCCGGAGTTTTTACAGCACCGACCTCCACATTTTGCACATATGGAATGATCAATTTGCTTATATTTATTTAGCTCTCCCATTTCTTTTCTGATAAAAGCTACAATTTCGGCCATAAATTGTAAAACTGGCATTCCCCAATTGTTAATATAGTATAGTACTTTTTTTAAATCCTCATCTTTTTTATAAAATCGGATTTGCGGATAATTTTTTTCATATTTAATTGGTAACCATAATGTATATCTACTGATATACACTCCTAAAAAGCTTATCTCTTTCCGAGTATACATATCATATACTTTGTTAAAAGTTACATCAAAAGGTTCAATAAATTTTACCATATTTATCCTCCTAAAATCATATTACACCATTAAATTTTACATCTTTTTTTTCGTAAAATTTATATAGTTCTCTAATTATGTCTTGATATGGTTCCCAATCAGTTGCACATTGGCGAAAACTATAGCCAATATCGCATCCTGTAGTAGGTGTTGGCTGTAATGCCTTTCCACCGTATGGTCTGTCTTCTTTGTCAAAGAAACAACCAGTAGGTTCAAGAAGTACACACGGACTTGCAATGTTTCCATGCAAATCGCATACATCTGCGTCTACATTCCGAACTTTTAGAACAAGTATTCCATCTTCAAGTCCAGTTTGTTCTTCTGACAAAGGTACAATTGATATGAAGCCTTTATCAATTACCTTTTTAAAGTATCCAAACGAAAACGGCTGTTTAAAATCTTTTGGAGAGAAAAAGCAACCGCTTTGCTTACAGCATCTGCCTTGACATATTTTGCATAATTTAGAATCATAAGTGAATTCTTTTCCTCTCTTGATTCTTTCTTCTGCACGAATATGTGAAATAGTTGCTGTTATAATATGCTGAAACGGTTCCCAAGAAATCACCGCTTGGATAAAGTCATATCCGGTCTTACAATCTTCTCCATAATCTCCTTCCGGATATTTTCGCGGTATTAAGAGCTTTCCCCCTCTCGGTCTATGATAATAGTCCTTTATTTCACATCCATCTTCTTTTAGATGTATACATTGAGAATTACCAATAAATATATTCTCTTGTATTTGCGGAGTGTTAATTTGAGCTGGTTTTATAATCCAACCACAAATTTCTCCATCAGAAGCATATGAGAACATTATTTTTCCCTTATAATAAAGGTCTAAAAAGTTAGTTACTCCTATGTCTTCAAAATCTTCTGGTCCGTAAATACAACTTGATGATCTACAGCACCGTCCACCACATTTTTTACAAAGTTGCTTGTTTTCAGTTTTCATAAATCCCTATACTCCCTTCATTTTTTAGAGTTATATTAACACTTAATCTTTTATATTATACCACTTATTAGAAATTATGTAAATAAAAAACAGATTTTACAATTTAAAAGAACTTTAAGTATACAACTTAAAGTTCAAAACAAATTATTTTATTAATTCCAATGTTTGTTTAGCTATCATTAATTCTTCATCTGTAGGTATTACATAAACCTTTATTTTAGAATCGTCAGATGAAATTAATCTTTCTTCTCCTCTAACATTATTTCTTTCATCATCTATTTTAACTCCTAAAAATTCTAGATTCTCACAAATACCTTTTCTAATATTTTTTTGATTTTCACCAATTCCTGCAGTAAATAACATTACATCAAATCCATTCATTGCAACTGCACATTTTGCTATTTGAGCAGCAATTAAATAGTTATGAATTTTTATTGCTAAAGCAGCTCTTTCATTTCCTTCCGCAGCTGCAGCTTCCATATCTCTACAATCTTGTGTAACTCCAGATAATGCCAATATTCCAGATTCCTTATTTAAAATACGTTCCATTTCATCAGGTGTTAATCCTTCTTTTTTCATAACAAATGTAACTACAGATGGATCCACGTCACCAGAACGTGTTCCCATTGGTATTCCTGCAAGTGGAGTAAGTCCCATACTTGTTTCTACTGATTTACCACCTTGCACTGCACATATACTTCCACCTTGACCTAAATGACAAGAAATAATTCTTAAATCTTCAATAGGTTTTCCTTCTAATTCAGCTACACGATTTGCAACATATTGATGTGATGTTCCATGGAATCCATATTTTCTAACACCATATTCTTCATAATATTTATATGGTATTGGATATATATAATGTTCTTTTGGCATTGTTTGATGGAATGCTGTATCAAATACTGCAACCATTGGTTTGTTTGGCATTAATTTTTCTGCTGCTCTAATTCCCATTATTGCTGCTGGATTATGAAGTGGAGCTAAACTTGAGCATTCTTCAATTGCTTTTATAACTTCTTCTGTAATAATTACAGGTTTATTAAATTTTTCTCCTCCATGTACTGTTCTATGACCGATTGCATTTATTTCATCTAATGAATCAATTACTTTATATTCTGGTTTAACTAATTGATCAAGTGAAAATTCTAATGCTTCTTCATGATTTTGTACTGGTTTTTCTAATCTATATTTTTCACCATTTACTTTATGTGTTAAAAACGAATTAGGTTGTCCTATTCTTTCAAAAGTTCCTTTTGCCATAACTTTTTCTGAAGCCATATCTATTAATTGATATTTTAATGATGAGCTTCCACAATTAATTACTAAAATTTTCATATTAAACCTCCTAAAAATTATTTATCTTGTTCTTGTGCTTGTACAGCTGTAATTGCAATAACACCTTCTATATCCTTACTACTACAACCTCTTGATAAATCATTAACAGGTTTTGCTATACCTTGACATAGTGGTCCATAAGCTTCTGCGTGTGCAAGTCTTTGTACAAGTTTATAACCAATATTTCCAGCATTTAAGTCTGGAAATATTAATATATTAGCTTCTCCTTTTAGTGGACTTCCCTTTGCTTTATATTCTGCTACTTCTGGAATTATTGCAGCATCTAATTGTAATTCTCCATCTACTAATAAATCTGGTGCTTTTTCTTTTACTAAGTTAGTAGCTTTTATTACTTTTTCTGTTAATTCTGATTTAGCACTACCATGTGAAGAATAAGAAAGCATTGCTATTTTTGGAGTTTTACCTGTTAAAAGTTCAAAACTTTTACTAGATGATATTGCTATTTCTGATAATGCATCACTATCAGGATTTTCGTTTAAACCACTGTCTGAAAATAAGAATACTCCATTTTCTCCATATGTACAGTTAGGCACAATCATCATAAAAAAAGCAGATACTAATTTTGTGCCAGGTGCTGTTTTTAATATTTGAAGTGCTGGTCTTAAAGTATCTGATGTTGAATGAATAGCTCCAGAAACTAATCCATCAGCATAACCTTGTTTTACCATCATCATTCCGAAATAAATATTATCTTTCATGAATTCTTTTGCTTTTTCAATTGTCATACCTTTGTTTTTTCTTAATTCATAAAATTGTTCAACAAATTCATCATATTTATCAGAATTATTTGGATCTACAATTTCTACTTCATCTAAATTATTTAAATTTAGTTCTTTTGCTCTTTTTAAAATTCTTTCTTTATTTCCTATTAATATTATTTCTGCAAATTTTTGTTTTAATACTTCTGACGTAGCATTTAATGTTCTGTCATCATCTGATTCAGGAAGTACTATTTTTTTTATATCTTGTTTTGCCCTATTTTTTATTTCATCTATAAAAGCCATTTTTATCCTCCTTATATATTTATCAAATGTTATTATATATTAGTATTTTTTTATTGGCAAGGAAAATATATTAATTTATAAACTTTACTGAATTATCTTCGGTGTCTGTAATTATTGTAATATCATCATCTATAATTTTTAATGCTTGTAAATTTTTAAGTCCTACACCTTTTACATCTTTTGTTCTTTTCATTATTCTACCTAATTCCTCTTCTCTTCCATCTAAATTATAGTGAGGACATACTAATAAATCTACTAATCCAATACCATGCACTTTTGTTAGTTTAAAGTCTTTATATTTTCTTGCATCAGATAATCCATATTTACAAATAGCTATTGCACCAGCACTAAGGCCACAAATAACTTTTCCACTATTATATGCCTCTTCTATAAGAGAAATCATATCAAATTGTTTTAAAATTCGCATTAATTCTAATGTATTTCCTCCGCCCATATAAATTATATCAGCATTATTAAATCTCTCTAAAATTAATTCTCGATTGTTTAATTCTTTTTTCAGAATAGTTTTAGAAATACAACCTAGGTTTCTATAATTTCTTTTTATAACTCTAAAATAAGATTCAATATGATTTACATTAGCAAAACCTAAAAACAAAAAGTTAGGCAATTGTTTGTTCGTAAGTTTTACTATCTCTTTATCTATTTTTTGTGTTTCATATTCTGTGCCTTTTCTTCCAATTTCTCCTCCACCAATTATAACTGCCTTTTTCACACTATCATCTCCCTGTGTTTTCTTGCACTTTCAATTTTTCTTTTATCTCTCTTTTTAATAATTTAACTCCAAATTCTTTACCTTGAATACCAATTTTTAATCCTTGTTCTTCTAATTCTGGAATTTTTTCTAAAGAAACTTTCATATATCTTTTATTTTTTTCTGAATAAATAAATGCTTGTTTATAAGCTTTATCTTTAACATATATAATGCTAGTATAATCATCCTTAATTTTACATGGAATTATAAATACTTTTTGCCACATATTCCCTTCAAAATTTTTGTCAATCATTTTATAAAAAAATGCATATTTTTGCATAAATTGTGTATCTTTAGTCATTTCTATAATGCCAGGATTAGTTAATAATTTTTCCATTTTATCAGATATTGACATACCAGCTATATTCTTTTCTACCTCTTCTATCTTATCATCATTATAAATTCCTCGTTCGTTAGGATATCGTATATTTTTATCTATTTTCATTTGAAGTTCTTCAGGAACTACATATACCCAAGGTGCATCTTCATTATATTTTCCAAAAAAACGAGTTTTCCTTCCAGTTTGAATATATTCTAAATCATTCTGTAAATCAAAATGAATACTTCTTCCATTAGTTAAAACTAAAGAATTAAATACATGATTATCTCCTTCTACATGTTCAACATAACAATCATAACCTAATTCAGTAAATAAAAATTGACATTGTCTTGCTAAAGAATAACATATAATAGTTCTTTGATCAGCTTTATCTACTGTTTTTATCTTATTTCTAGATAAACTATATATTTTTTGTTGAGTTTTTGTATTTCCAAAATAATATACAGGACTAAAAGTTCTATTTAGTCCAATTTCTATATAAGCTTTTTTTATCATACTTAATTCATCTAAACTTGTATATTCAGGATCTTCATTTATTCTTTTTAATAATTCTTTTATTTTCAATAATCTAACCTTCAATCATTTTTAATATTTCCTCTTTTAACTCTTTAACTATATTTTCCTGAGGAATTTTTCTTATAATTTTTCCTTTTTTAAATAATAAACCTTCTTTAATCCCACCAGCAATACCAATATCTGCATTACTTGCTTCACCTGGTCCATTAACTGCACATCCCATAACTGCAACAGTAATATTACTATTAATTGTTTGTAAGAATTCTTCAACTTCTTTTGCCATTGGTATTAAATTTATTTGCGTTCTTCCACATGTAGGACAAGACACTAAAGTAGGCACATTATTGTATAAATTACAATCTTTTAAAATCTCTTTTACAACTTTAATCTCTTCTATAGGATTGTCTGATAAAGAAACTCTTATAGTATCACCTATCCCCTCTCTTAATAAAATACCAAGTCCAATACTAGATTTTATAGTTCCACTAAAAGCTGTTCCTGCTTCAGTTATTCCCAAATGTAAAGGATAATTAAATTCTTTAGCTGCTTCTTCATAACTTTCTATACATAAATCTAAATTTGAAGCTTTTAAAGATATTGCAATATCATAAAAATCTAGATCTTCTAATATTTTCACATGCCTTTTAGCACTTTCCACCATAGCTTTAGCGGTTGGCTTTCCTTCATATCTTTCTAATAAATCTTTTTCTAAAGAACCAGCATTAACACCAATTCTTATTGGCACATTATATTCTTTGCATTTTTCAACTACTGCTTTTACTTTTTCTTTACCACCTATATTTCCAGGATTAATTCTAACTTTATCTGCTCCTGATTCTATTGCACATATTGCAATTTTATAATCAAAATGAATATCTGCAACAATTGGTATATGAATTTTTTCTTTTATATCTTTAATTGCTTTTGCATCTTCAATGTCTAAACATGCCACACGAATTATTTCACAACCTGATTTCTCTAAATCTAAGATTTGTTTTACTGTTGATTCTATATCTTTTGTTTTTGTATTTGTCATTGATTGTATTATTACTTTATTTTGACCACCAATTTGAATACCGCCAACATTAATAGGTCTAGTTTCAGTTCTCTTATACATATTTTCCTCCATTATTTTAATTTAGCGATTAAAGCTTTTATTTTTATTCCTTTTTCAGAGAACATTTTTTCGTGTTCAGTTTGAATGTCTTCCCAGTCTGTTTCTGAATGTAAATCATAAGTTAATTTTACAATTTCAAAATCTGATTCCTTAAAATAATTTATACTAGATTCAAATAAATCATCATCGTCAGTTTTAAAATGTATTTCTCCTCCAGGAACTAAAAATTCTTTATATTTTTCTAATTGCCTTGTATGTGTTAATCTTTTCTTTCTATGCTTTCCTCTTGGCCAAGGATTACAAAAATTTATATATATTCTTTCAACTTTATCATTATTATTCATTATTAAAAGAATTCTTTCAATATCAAATCTAGTAAGAATAATATTATTTGGTTCTCTATTATTTTCTTTAAATGCTTGTTCTACATTTCTTTTAGCTAATCCAAGCATTGCATCTACTAAATCAATAGCAATATAATTAATATCTGGATTTTGAATAGCTATTTGAGATATAAAATTTCCTTTTCCACATCCAAGTTCTAGGTGTATTGGATTATTTGGATTTTTAAAAGCGGTTTTCCATTTCCCTTTATAATCTTCAGGATTATCTATATAAAATTTACATGCTTCAAGTTCTGGTCTAGCCCATGGTTTAAATCTAATTCTCATTTTATTCCTCCAATTATTGATTTAGGGAATTTACTAAGCTCCCTCTTATTATTTTAACAATTAATATTATAACTCATATAAATAGAAAAAGACAACCAAAACATAAGTTTTAGTCGTCTTCATCGTCTAGGTGTAATCTCATATTTCATATCTTCTATAACATCTCCCATTACAACTGGTGTAACATAATACTTTTTTAATTTTTCTATTATCCTTAAAACATCATCTTCTTTTTTAGATATATCAACTATATTACCAACTTCTCTTGTTATCTTAGAATCTTCATTATGTTGAATTTTTACAATTTCTATACCAAAATATTCATCTTTTTTTGTTAGATAATAAAGCAAACTTACAGGATGATCTATTCCTAATTCTATCATTATCTTCGGATCATAAAATATACCTCCACAAAATTTCTTATACATTTAAATTACCCCTTTCTTTTGTTAAATATTACCTAATTTTTTTAGGTGTTCATATCACTTTATACCTCTAGTAATTTAATTGCAAGTGTTTTCGTTCGTCATTTTTTGTGGTTTTAGACCTTTTTCGACAAAACAATAACCCATGCATTAATTTTAAATAAAAATAATTAATCCATGGGTTTTATTTTTTATCCAACTTCTTGATAATAATGTATAATTTTATTATTAATTTCTTCATCAGAAGCATCTAATATTCTATTATAACTTTTTGATTTTTTATATAATTTTATAATTTTATTTATACCATATATATTTATTAATGATAATGTTATAAAATATGCATCACTAAAACTTGTTACATTATTTATATTTAGCTTTTTATAGGAATAAGTTGTTTTTGAATCATTTAATCCAAATAAATATGTTGTGATATCTAACCAATCTGGTATATCATCAAAATTATCATTTAATATTATATCTGCAATTGATTTTTGTGCAATCTTCATTATATCACTATATGAATGTACATTACCTGGATTTAAAGGCGTTACTAGCTTTAAATTACCATGTCCATCATCAAGTGCAACTTCCCATTCTTCTCTTTTTTCTCCAAATACATCTTGATGCAATTCTTCTACACTATTATATAAATATATAATTATTTTCCTATCATAATTTTTTAGTTTAAATAAATTTGTAATGGTTTCATATGCAATAAGTGCTTGATTCATAAGTTCGAGTACACACGGCTCATTCTCGTCACTATATTGTATTTCTATGTTACCATCAGTAAATACTTTCATTAAATATAATCACTCCTCATTTTCTTACTTTATCTTTATTATATATTATTTTATTTTGTCTGTCTACTTTTAAGATTAATTTTAATAAATATATTTGGCTTCATTTTGAAACTCAGCTATTTCACATTGCAGAATTATGTTAAGCATGATATAATAATTGCGGTAACAAAAGGTTGAATTAGCTTGCATAATAAAAGTAAGCAAAAAGGAGGTCAAATGTATACACATGATTTAGAACAAATCGCGACACGGGCAATAATAGGATATCAGTCAAAATCCCCCTGTGCAGAAGCTCTTATTCCAATGATTAGAGCATTTCAAAGAAAAGCACAAGACGCCGTTAAAAAAGGATCGAAAGAATTTTTCGCAATAATGGTAATGAATGTTGCTAAGCGAGTTGCGGAAAATGCGAACTGGAAAGAAAAATTAACTGATGAAGATGTTTCTTCAATTCAGGAAATTTTCGACGTTCTGGAAAAGTTACTGGAAGAGTCAATAACTTTCGACTCTGAGTATACTCAAAGGTTTGCAACACAGGCAAATAATTTTCATAATAAAGTAAATTGCCTACAAGAAATCTTAATAAAGAACCAGCTTTTGAATCCTAGGATTTTCCATAGTTACAAACATTTGTCTTTAATAGTAGCTAGGATAATTAACGAATGGGATGACTTATGTAGTAGAGGATTTTCGCTTCAGGATACATTCTATCCATTCTGGAAGGCGGTAGAATATTCCCAAAAAACTGAAGAGCCATTATCTGAAGAAGATAAATATAATTTATTTATTAATCTATTAGACGGAAAAGCTAAACTTGTTCCTGTCTTCCAGAGACATGTCGTCGGAGTTGAAATCATTCCATCTGATGATGAAGATGATTTTGTCTTTGATGACTCAAGGATAACAACTAACTGCTTTATATCTGAAGCACATAAGTTAAAACCAAAATTAGCAAAATCGGAATTGCAAGTATTATAGGAGGATTAAAATGTCAAAATACAATGATTTTTTTGAAATGGCTGTCACCGGGAAAAGAAATGGAGGAACAAATCCACCAGCAAGGGAAATTATTCCTTTGATTGAAGCACTACGAAAAAAAGTAGTTTGTTATGACAGAACTAACACCGGCGATTTTGACGGAATAGTTCAGTGCTGTTTAAACATTGCAGCAAGCACACGGAATTATGAAGATTTAAAAGAATCTGATTTTATCTCACTAAAAAAAATTTTCTCCGAACTTGACGCAATGTGTGAAGAAGCAAAAACAAATTTGTCTGATAAAAAGGCTGAATTTGCTAAAAAAACAAAATTAATTTCGCAGTTACTATTCTATAACTGTGAAGGTATGCATGATTCACTGGTGGACCATTCTAATTGGAAAGATGGAATGATTTTTCAGAGCTATGAAAACTTATGGAAAGTCATTCACAGACTTAATTCTGAATGGGAAGAACTTTCTAGCAGAGGATTGACCGATGAACAAATTGAAGCATTTTCTAAAGCATTTCATTATTCAAGAAGTAATTATACTGAGCCTTCAGAGAACAGTAAATTACGTCTATTCATGGATATGCTTGACGGAAAGCTCAAAGTAATTCCTGTCTACAAGCGCGAAGAACGTTTAGTCGGTAATAAAATTGTACCGTCAAATGGTGCTGAATACGAAATAATAGACTCTACTGGTAAATTTGATGATAATCCGGTAAGTCTGCGCCCAATAATGTAGTATACAAAAATAACTGGCTCACTTTATAAGTGAACCAGCTATTTTTTCGTAAACAATAAAGTTAAGTTACCGATGCTTGTGCGATTGCAAAGCAATCTGCATATGTGGCGAAGGCACTTTTTCGTATGCTACTTCGAACCACCTTATTATTTAAATAAATTTCACACAAATGCTTATGTGATTATTACGGAATATCCCCTATTTCCTATATTTCTAGATAATTATATTCACATGCACGTAATAGTCTATTATTTAATGCTAAACCTAATCCTTCTTTTTCCATTCCTTCTATTATTACTAAATCTACATTATAATTGTCTACTTTTCTTAGAATTGAAAATATATTATGAGCAATTTCTTCTAAAGTATCTCCCATTTTGATTTTATATTTTACATTATATTTGTCATAGTTTTTATCTCTACATATAATTAATGTATTTTTACTTTCCGAAATCTCCCTTATTTTTTTTATCATCTTTTCTGCTTTTTTGCTATATATCATCATACACTTAGTGTTTGGAGCATAATGACGATATTTCATTCCAGGAGATAATACTTTCTCTTTACCGTCATATTTTCCAAGTATATTTTTATCAATTTCTACTTTAAATCCCAATTCTTCTATATCTTCCTTTGTTATTTTACCTGGTCTTAGAATTCTTACTTTATTATTAATAACTCTTACTACTGTAGATTCTAATCCAATATCTACCATTCCAGAATCAATTATAACAGCTACTTTTCCATCAAATTCATTTTTTATATCATCTATGTTAGTTCCACTTGGTCTTCCAGAAATATTTGCACTTGGAGCTGCAATTGGAACTCCAGCATATTCTATTAATTTATTTGCAACTTTATTTGATGGCATTCTAATTCCTACAGTATCTAATCCAGCAGTTACAGATTTAGGAATTATATCCTTTGCTTTTAAAATAATTGTAAATGGACCTGGGCAAAAAGCATTTATCAAATTCTTTTCTATATCACTAGGTTCTTCAACTATTTGTTTTATCATCTCTACATTATTTACATGAACAATTAATGGATTATCTCCTGCTCTTCCTTTTGCTTTAAATATATTTTTGCAAGCTTCATCATTTAATGCATTAGCACCTATTCCATACACTGTTTCAGTTGGAAATATTACTAGATTTCCATTTTTTATTTCGTTTGATGCTTCCCATATTTTATTTTCTTCAATTCCTTTTTTTAAATCTATATATTTTGTTTTCAAAATTACACCTTCTTATTATTTTTCCTACAATATTATAGCATTTTTTACGTAAGTTTCAAGTATTTGTAAATATTGCATCATTATCTATAAATTGCAATAATAAGTGTCGCACTTTTTGCAAAAAAATTACAAATAATTTTACAACATTAATCTTGTCATTTC